>CAYOSK010000035.1:0-21190 GCA_964406585.1 uncultured Octadecabacter sp.
TGCAGTGCGTATCTATTTTACATAATACTGATTATAAGAATACTGGACTTACGAAACAGCCATTCAAATAGCGTATCCCCCAACTAAAAACGCCGAAGATCTTTCGACCTTCGGCATCTTAACGTTATTGCTCGGCCTGATTACTGGATCAGTTCAGCAGCCCAAGCACCGTCAACGATTGTCGACTTAGAGAAGTTACCAGCAACATCGCCGTTCTCGTCGAAGTCTTGGTTCCCAGCGGCACCTTCATAATTGATGTCGCCACCAGCGGCCAAAATCGCCTTGGCTTCGGCCCACTGACCCGGAAGGATGACTTCGCCTGGACCGGACGCGATGGCGCGTAGGCTTTCGGCGATGGCTGCGCGGTCGTCGGATCCTGCGTGTTCGATCGCCAAGGCCATCATGAACGTCGCGTCATACCCGTTGGCTACGAATGGATCAGATGCTGGGACCCCTGCCGCGTCTGCGATTTCTTTCCATGCTGCGAAGGACGGCGTGCTGTCGTCTGATGCAGATGTCGTGAATGTCGACGTTGTCAGGTTTTCTGCGCCGATCTGTTCGATCAGTTCGTCAGACAACATGCCGTCCGCACCGATAAAGTTCGTGAACGCAGATGTTTCCAGCGCGTTGCGCATCAAGGTGATCCCACCAGAGCCGTAGTATGAGAACAGCGCGAGGTTGTCGGAGGTTGCACCCAGAGTTGCGACCTCGGAACGATAGGACGCTTTGTTTGGCTCGTGAGCTTCGTTTGCTGTCACGGTGCCGCCCATGTCTGTGAACGCCTGTGCGAAAACTTCTGCAATGGCCGCGTTGTAGTCATCGTTTGCATAGGAAACAGCCATTTCAGTGTATCCGGCTGCCATTGCCAATTCAGCCAGTGCAACGCCCTGATACGCGTCAGACGCAGCGGAGCGGAACACGAGGTCTGTACCGTCTTCCATGTTTGTGATCGCTGGTGAGGATGCGGACACGGACAGTGTAACCACCCCTGCCGGGATTGCGACAGATTCAGCTTGTGCGATTGTTGCGCCGGAACAAACCGGGCCGACGATTGCAGATACAGAGTTGACGTTGATCAGTTTGGTGACCGCGTCGACGGCTGCTGTTGGATCACATGCGCTGTCTGCGCGGATGATGTTAAAGGCTTCGCCATCCGCGAACATGCCGCCACCATCATTAACGTTGGCCGCTGCCAGATCAACGGCGGCAGCGATGGGTGCAACCAGATCAGGGATCGGGCCTGTCATCGCCATCGGGTTGCCGATGTTGACGTCGGCTGTTGCGGACGTTGCCAGCAGTGTTGCTGCTGTTGTCATAAGTAGTTTTTTCATTTGGTTTCTCCCGTTGTACCCGCGTCGTTGTTGGAGGCCTTTGGTGATGCGGGTCTCACCTCAGGTAGAATCCCTCCGGGATAACGTTGGAGGATCACTTGCATCAAAATACCAATCAGCATCATACGCAAGAACCCTGCCCGTGTTTGTAAAATGGTCGTGTCGATCGACGAAAACACATTCGAGATGACATCGATCGCGCCAGTGATCACCAATTCGGAGGCGGACCAGATTGTCCAGATCAAGAACGCGCCAAGGATCGCCCCCCGATTGTTGCCCGACCCACCGGCGATCAGCATGACCCAAACAAGGAAGGTAACCTTGGACGGATCAAACGTGTTTGTAGGTTCAATCAGGCGCAAGTGTTGGGCAAATAATGCCCCCCCGAGCCCCATGATGGCCGCCCCGATGACGAAGGCCTCGATGCGCCGCCGCGTAACGTCTTTGCCGGCTGCGCGCGCGGCGGGTTCGTTTTCACGGATGGCTGTCATCATGCGGCCCCACGGCGACGTGCGTGCGCGTTCCAGCATCCGGTAGATGATGTACATTACCAGCAAAATCGTGCCCGCAAACAGTGGCTGCCAATACCAATTTGGGAGGCTGTCAAAGAAGGCTTCCCAGTTTTCCGGGGTTCCAAACCAGCTCATAGGCCAGCTTGAATAAAACCGTTCTTCGCTGAAATGTTCCCAGCTGCGCGGGATTTTGTTGATGCCGCGTGGGCCGTTCGTGATGTCGGTTTCGTTTTTGAAAATCAGTTTGATGATTTCGGCAATGCCGATGGTTGCAATGGCCAGATAATCGGACCTGAGCCTGATACACACAAGGCCGATCAGCCCCGCAATAATCGCCGCCATGACCATGGCCACAGCCATCCCAACGGGCAGCGGGAGGCCAAAACCACCAAGGTGAAATGTGGATTGTGCTGTTGTCAAAAGCGCATAGGAATAGGCCCCAACGGCCACGAACCCGACGATGCCAGCATTGAACAGGCCCGCGAACCCCCATTGAACATTGAGGCCAAGTGCGAAGATCGCGTAGATGCCGCCGACGGTCAGCAGCGACAGGAAATACAGGAAATATCCAAGATACGCTTCCATGTTAAAACGATCTCCCCTTGAACAGACCTTGCGGGCGCACGATCAACATGACGACCATGATCGCGAACGCCACGCCGGTTTTGTATCCCGGTGACAACAGCGGTGTGGTCCCGATCCAGGGATATGCGGACAGCTCTTCGGCCAGACCAATCACCAAGCCGCCGAACACGGCGCCGTAGGGTTTGCCGATCCCGCCGAGGATCGCGGCGGCAAACATCGGCAGCAACATCCGAAACCCCATTGTGGTTTCCAGCATTTGCACATCCATCACCAAAAACACACCCGCGGCGGTGGCGCAAATGCCACCTACGATCCATGTGGCGCGGATGACTTTATCGACATCAATGCCTGTCACATGGGCCAGATCAGGGCTGTCGGACACCGCGCGCATGGCTTTGCCGATACGGGTGCGGTTCAACAAATACCCCAAGGCGACAACGATGATGAGCGTGCCCGCAAAGATGAACAGGTGCTTGTTGGGCATCAGGATCATCAGGCCAAGGTCATTGGTGGTTGATTGCAACCATGCGTTTGGTTTGGCTATGCCGGGGACAAATGTAATCTGGTTGGGCCCCCAAAGAACCTGAACCGCGCTTCGGATGATCAACATCATCCCGAAAGATGCCATCACGACCTTAATGGTGTCTTCTTTGCGAAAGGGTTTGTAAAAAAATCGATCCGTGCCAAGAAACAACACAATGACCATCAACGCAGCTGGCACCATCGCGACCAGCGGATGCAACGTCAGCCCCGCGTAGCCCGCGATGGCCATAACAGTCCAAGTCAGATAGGCGCCCGACATCATGATTTCGCCGTGGGCGAAGTTGGCAAAGCGCAATATCCCGAATGTCAGCGTGATCCCGATTGCGCCAAGCGCATAGATACAGCCAAGCACAAGGCCGGGAATGAAATAGAAATTAATGAATTCCCACATCTTAGTGGCCACCCCCAAGGAACATGCGCGCAATTTCAGGGTCGTTTGCCAGTCCCTGCCCCGTGCCCGTATGGCGGTTTGCACCGTCAACCAACACATAGCCGCGATCAGATACGCCCAAGGCCTGTTTGGCGTTTTGCTCAACGATCAAGATTGGCACGCCTGTGGATTTGATTTTCTGGATCGTCGCAAAAATCTCGCCCCGGTATTTCGGGGACAGCCCCGCCGTGGGTTCATCCAACAACAGTATTTTCGCATCCACCATCAGCGCCTTTGCCATGGCAACCATTTGACGTTGACCACCCGATAGGCTGCCTGCGGCTTGGGCGCGTTTTTCCGCTAGATCGGGGAACAGATCAAACATCTCGGCCAAGCGGTCTTCGACACCGTCGGGCCGGGTCCATGCGCCCATTTCCAGGTTCTCCTGAACGCTGAGGTTGACGAACACGTTGTTTGTTTGCGGCACATAAGAAATGCCCTTTTCGATGACCTTTTGCGCAGGCGTATCGGTGATGGTTTCACCGTTCAACACAACCGATCCTTCGCGGATGTTTAGAAGCCCCAGAACCGATTTCATGGCCGTGGATTTGCCCGCGCCATTAGGACCGATGATTGCGACGATTTCGTCTTGGTTCACATACATGGACAAATCGTGCAGGATTTCGGTCTGCCCGTATCCGGCCTTTAGGTTATTAAGTTCAAGCACTGGGGTCATGCGACTTCTCCGCCGAAATAGGCATCAATCACGCGTTCGTCGTTGCGGACCTGATCCATTGTGCCTTCCATCAACACCTGCCCCTCGGCCAGCACCACGACCTTGCCGCACAGCCGTGCGATCATATCCATGTCGTGTTCGATAATGCAGAAGGTGTAGCCGCGGTCAGCATTCAATTGTTCAATCATTTCTGCGACTTTGCGCATCAATGTGGGGTTCACCCCTGCCCCCGGTTCATCCAGCAGCACAACCTTACTGTCGTTCATCATGGTGCGCCCAATTTCGAGCAGCTTTTTCTGCCCGCCGGACAGATTGCCCGCCAGTTCACCGGCCACATGGGTCAGGCCAAGAAATTCGAGCGTATCACGCGCCAGTTCAATAACCTCGGCTTCGCGGGCGCGTACTTTGCCGCTGGCGAACCATGTGGACCAAATGCTTTCGCCTGATTGCACGGGCGCGGCCACGGCAAGATTTTCAAGGGCTGTCATACGGGCGTATTCATGAGACAGCTGGAACGTGCGCATCAGTCCTTTGTGGTAGAGGGTGTCGGTACGTTGTCCGGTGATGTCTTCGCCCAACAGCGTAATCTTGCCCGATGAGGGCGGCAATTCACCTGCAATCATGTTGAACGTTGTTGTTTTACCGGCGCCATTAGGCCCAATCAGCCCCACTATCGCGCCGCGTTCGACGTCAAAATCAACACCGCGCACAGCCTGAAGGCCGCCAAAGCTCTTGGTGAGCCCCGCAACGCTTAGGACAGTATCGTCAGCCATGTCACCCCTCTCCCGTCAAGGAATATCCCCGTGCGGATCTTGCGCCCGCAACGTTTGATCGCAAATTGCTAGCAATCTTAGGAGGTTTTAGCCATGCCAAAGTGGATCGGACGGTCAGGACACTGCATCAAAAGGAAAAACGGCGCCCCAGAGGCTGGGACGCCGTTAATTTGTCTATCAAATTGGCCTATTTCAGGTCAAAACGATCCAGTTCCATAACCTTGACCCATGCGGAGACAAAGTCGTTCAGGAACTTCTGCTCCGCATCCGCCGAGGCATAGACCTCTGCGATGGAACGCAGAATGGAGTTTGAGCCGAACACCAAATCAACCTGAGTCGCTGTCCATTTGACGTCGCCGGCCTGTGTGCGGCCTTCGATGATGTCACCGTCCTGCGTCCATGTTGTGCCCATGTCCAACAGGTTGGTGAAGAACGACTGATCCAGCGCACCGGGGGTGTCTGTGAACACGCCGTGCTTGGTGCCGCCCGTATTGGCCCCGATGACCCGCAGACCACCCACCAAAACGGTCATTTCAGGCGCAGAGAGCGTCAGAAGTTGCGCGCGATCCACCAAATGTTCAGCAGGCGAGCGCAGCGCACCGGGTTTGATGTAGTTGCGGAACCCATCTGCCTTCGGTTCGAGCCACGCATAGGATTCAACATCCGTTGCGTCCTGCGTGGCATCCGTGCGGCCGCCGTTGAACGGCACGGTGATGTCGTGGCCGGCTGCTTTGGCCGCCATTTCAACACCGACCGATCCGGCCAACACGATCGTATCCGCCAAGGACACAGGTTTCGCGAAATCAGCACGCACCTTTTCAAGGGTGTCCAAAGCCGTGGCGAGGGCTGCCGGATCGTTGACCTCCCAGTCTTTTGCCGGATCAAGACGCACGCGCGCACCATTGGCACCACCGCGTTTATCGGACCCGCGGAAAGACGCCGCAGAGGCCCATGCCGTTGACACCATCTGCGCGGCGCTGAGGCCCGAGGCTGCGATGGCAGATTTCAGGGCATCCAGATCAGCACCTGTCAGCGGCGCATCCGTGGCGGCAGGCACTGGGTCCTGCCAGCTTTCGGGCTCGGACGGGACCAGTTTGCCAAGACCCAATTCATAGGGCCCCATGTCGCGGTGTGTCAGCTTGTACCATGCCTTTGCAAAGGCCGCCGCGAACTCATCAGGGTTTGCATGGAAACGGCGCGAAATCTTTTCATAAGCAGGATCCATCCGCATCGCCATATCCGCAGTGGTCATCATGATGTGGGTCTTGCCCGCACCATCCGCCGTGGGCGCCATGTCTTCTTCTTTCAAATCCTTTGGCTGCCATTGCTGTGCACCGGCTGGGGATTTGGTAAGTTCCCATTCATAGCCAAACAAAACATCGAAATAACCCATATCCCACTGGATCGGATTTGGGGTCCATGCGCCTTCGATGCCGGATGTGATGGTGTCCACACCTTTGCCCGATCCAAAACTGTTGGTCCAGCCAAGGCCCATTTCTGTCAGGCTTGCGCCTTCGGGTTCGGGGCCTACGTGGGCGTCAGGATCGCCCGCACCATGCGCTTTGCCAAAGGTATGCCCACCGGCCACCAATGCGACGGTTTCTTCGTCGTTCATCGCCATCTTCAGGAATGTTTCGCGCACGTCATTGGCGGACAGCAATGGGTCAGGATTGCCCATCGGGCCTTCTGGGTTGACGTAGATCAGGCCCATTTGAACCGCGCCCAAATCGCCGATCAATTCGCGGAAATCAGATTTGTAACGATCGGCATCATCACCAAGCCATTCTGTTTCAGGGCCCCAATAGATGTCTTCTTCGGGTTCCCAGATATCGGCCCGACCGCCCGCAAAACCATGCGTCTTAAAGCCCATTGAATCCAGCGCGACGTTACCCGCAAGGATCATCAGATCAGCCCAGCTGAGGGCTTTGCCGTATTTTTGTTTGATTGGCCAAAGCAGGCGGCGCGCTTTATCGAGGTTGCCGTTGTCTGGCCAGCTGTTGAGCGGTGCAAACCGCTGGCTGCCGGATCCGGCGCCGCCGCGGCCATCGCCCACGCGGTATGTCCCCGCAGAGTGCCACGCCATCCGGATGAAGAATCCACCGTAGTGGCCATAATCGGCAGGCCACCAATCCTGGCTGTCTGTCATCAAGGCCGTTAGATCGGCCACAACCGCATCCAAATCCAGTGTTTTGAACGCCTCTGCGTAGTCAAAATCCGGGGTCATCGGGTTCCCGGCGGGGTGATTTTGGTGCAGCGGTTTCAGGTTCAACGCATTGGGCCACCACTTATCATTTGCTGTGGATCCAGTTGCTTGCTTTGTTCCGTGTATGACGGGGCATGTGCCTGCCCCTGCGCTTAGATCGTTGCCGTCCATGTCGGATCCTCCAGATGTGATGATTTGGAATCGTTCTAGCAACTCTGCGTGATTAGTTTAAGTTGTAAATTCTGATGGCAACGATAAGAAATATTTATGTCAAATCTAACACTAAAACAGTTTCGCTATTTCGAAAGCCTTGCACAGCATGGGCATTTTGGGCGCGCGGCGGATGCCAGCGGAATTTCACAACCCGCTTTGTCAATGCAGATCAAAGACCTAGAGGCTGATCTTGGTGTGGCGTTGTTTGAGCGATCCGCCCGAGAGGTGCGCCTGACACGTTTCGGGGAGGATTTTGCGCCGCGCGTGCGTGACATTTTGCGATCTGTGGATGAGGTTGAAGACCTTGCGCGGTTGGCACAAAGCAGCCTATCGGGGCGATTGCGATTAGGTGTTATTCCAACGATCGCCCCCTATTTGTTGCCGTCTTTCATTGGGCATTTGACGTTGGCACACCCCACCCTTGATCTTCATGTTCGTGAAACGCTGACACCGCGCCTGATCGAAGAACTTTCGCAGGGACGGATTGATGCGGCCATCGTGGCGTTGCCCGTGTCCGAACCTGCATTCGAAGAAGTGGCCATCTTCGAGGAAGATTTCGTGCTGATCCGGCCAGACATTGACGAACATCGCCCCGTTCCGGATGCGCAAGATTTGGCCCAGATGCAGTTGCTCTTGTTAGAAGAAGGTCATTGTTTTCGCGATCAGGCACTGGCGTTTTGTTCGATGCGCTCAAGCCTGCCGCGCGAAGGGTTGGATGGATCATCCCTGTCAACGTTGGTTCAATTGGTGGGTGCAGGCATTGGCGTGACGTTGATCCCCGATATGGCTGTGGATGTTGAAACACGGTCTTCTAATGTGTCCGTAGCGCGGTTCGACGGGGTTCAGCCAAAACGCACAATCGGGATGATCTGGCGCAAGACATCGCCGCTGGCCGATCAGTTCCACCAAATTGCTGAAATCGTCGGGCGCGCGGCGCATGCGCGGCAGGCATCAAAGCCGATCGCGTAGCCCATACCAGATCATCGCAAGCGCCAGCAATGGTGTACGTAGACGCGGCCCGCCCGGAAAACGCGGGCTTGGGACGTTTGCAAAAAGATCGAATTTTTCAGCCTGCCCTGCCACGGCCTGCGCGGCCAATTTGCCACCCAATGTCGCCATCGCGACGCCGTGCCCAGAATAGCCTGAAATGCTGAGAACCTGATCGCTGATGCGGGCGAAATGCGGCATCCGGTTCATTGTGATGCCCAGCGTGCCGCCCCACGCATAATCAATCCTTGTGTCCGCAAGTTGAGGAAAAATATCGAGCATAGGTTTGCGCACGGTCGCGGCGATGTCGCGCGGGAAGGTGTAGCCATAGCTTTCGCCGCCACCAAACAGAAGTCGGTTGTCTTCGCTCAGGCGAAAGTAGTTGATGACAAATTTGCTGTCGGCCACGGCATGATTGTCACGAATGATACTGCGTGGATCATCAAGGGGCTCGGTGGCGGCGATGAAATTATTGATTGGCATGACGCGCTGCGCGACAGATGGCGTAAGCGCACCGAGATAACCGTTGCAGCCAAGGATTACGAATTTTGACTTTATATCAGCGTCTTGCGTTATGACGTTCCCGTCGGGTGACACTTTCGACACGCGGCTTTGTTCGAAAATCCGCACACCGGCGTCACGCGCGGCGCGGGCCAAACCGAGAGCATAGCGCAGTGGATGCAGATGCCCGCCGCCCATGTCCAGCGTGCCGCCATGATATGCGTCAGATCCCACCAGCGCGCGCATTTCATCGCGACCCACGGCGCGGATCAGATCATATCCATACTCTGTTCGTAATTTTTCAGCATATTCATGATCTTCTGCGACGTTCTTTGCGCGATGGTTCGCCTCAATGATGCCGTCGGACCAGCCGCAGTCTATTGCATGTTTCGCGATCAGATCACGCACCAAGGCAACGGAATCGAGCGATAAATCCCACAATGACCGTGCCTGTTCTTTGCCAACAAGCATTTCGAGGGTGTCTTGTTCGATCCGCTGACCTGTCCCGACCTGCCCGCCGTTGCGCCCCGACGCCCCAAACCCCACGCGTTGTGCATCCAGCAACGCAACATCATAGCCCGATTGTGCCAGATGTAGCGCGGCAGATAGGCCGGAATACCCGCCCCCGACCACGCAAACATCACAAGATATCGCACCTTTGGCGGCCGGAAACGGGGCCAAGGGGTTGGCTGTCGCGGCGTAATACGAATTTGGATATTCACCAATGCGGTCATTTGCGTCGAGCAAGTTCATCACGCGGGCTCGTATAAGCCTTGTGCGCGGATCAGATCGTATGTTTCATCCAGCGATTGACGAGCGCGATCAATCAGAACGTCAATGTCAGCTTTGGAAATTACCAGTGGTGGCGCAATGATCATACGATCCCCCACATGACGCATGACCAAACCATTGGCAAAACATCGCGTGCGGCAGTGTAACCCGACCGTGCCCGCATCTGCTTTGAAAGGTGCGCGCGATGCTTTGTGCGGGGTGAGCGCGATGGATCCCATCATCCCAACAATTTGCGCTTCACCGACCAGTGGGTGATCCACCAAACCTGCCCACTTTTTAGCCAAGTAAGGGGCTATCGTTTCATGAACAGTTGCGACTATGTTTTCTTCTTCCATGATGCGCAGATTTTCCAATGCGACGGCGCATGCCACAGGATGACCCGAATAGGTGTAGCCGTGATTGAAATCGCCGGCGCCATTCACTGTCTGGGCAATGTCGTCACACACCAGCGATCCGCCGATGGGCTGATAGCCGGATGACAGACCCTTAGCGATCGTCATGATGTGGGGTCGAATACCATAATACTGGCTCCCAAACCAATGGCCGGTGCGCCCAAATCCGCAAATGACCTCGTCCGCGATAAGCAAAATGCCGTGTTCATCGCAAATGCGTTGGATTTCTGGCCAGTACGTGCTGGGCGGTACGATCACGCCACCTGCCCCTTGCACGGGTTCAGCGATAAACGCGGCTACACGATCCGCGCCATGTTCAAGGATCGCCTCCTCAAGCTGGCGCGCGCGCGCGATACCGAACGCCTCGGGTGTACTGTCGCCGCCCTCGGCCCACCAATCGGGTTGGTCAATGTGATGAATACCCGGGATCACGGGCACGCCTTGGTTTTGCATGCCCGACATCCCGCCAAGGCTGCCGCCGCCCAAGGTTGATCCATGATACGCATTTTTGCGGCTGATGATGATGTTGCGGTTCGGTTGGCCCTTGATCGCCCAGTAATGACGAACCAGACGGATGTTGGTGTCGTTGGCTTCCGATCCTGACCCTGCATAAAATACATGGTTCAAATCCCGCGGTGCGAGTTCGGCCAGTTTCGCAGACAACGCGATGGCGGGCACATGGGTGGTTTGAAAAAACGTGTTGTAATAGGGCAGTTCACGCATCTGGCGGGCGGCCGCATCGGCCAATTCGGTGCGCCCATAGCCGATGTTAACGCACCACAGCCCTGACATGGCGTCCAGGATTTGGTGGCCTTCGCTGTCTGTTAATGTCACCCCATGTGCGCCCGTGATCACCCGCGCGCCTTTTTCAGCCAGTTCGGCACCCGCGGTAAAGGGATGCATGTGATGGGCTGCATCAAGACGCTGTAGATCGGCCGTGGGCATATGGTTTGTGATGACGTTCATGGACATGTCCTGAGATGAGGCGTGCAAACAGCGCCGGATTTTTTGGCAGGATATGATTGATTGGCCCCAAGTCAAACGAAACCGCCCATCCAGATGCGTCAGATCGATTTGTCCATATTGCCAATTGAGCGAGGGGGTTCCATAGTCAGTGGCACGGACGGGAAAACCGCCACTCACACAGTGCCCCGACGGGGGCAGAACCAACGGGAAATGCTATGACACACGCAAATTTGCTTTCTGGTATTGCTGCCGCCGCCCTGATGGCAGGCACAGCGATGGCCGAAGAGGTCCGAGTTTACAACTGGTCCGATTATATCGATGAAGATCTGTTGACCCAGTTCGAAGAAGAAACTGGCATTGATCTGATCTATGATGTGTTTGATTCCAACGAAGTGCTTGAAACTAAGCTGCTGTCCGGTGGGTCGGGTTATGACGTTGTTGTGCCATCGGCGTCTTTCATGGAACGCCAGATCATTGCGGGTGTGTTCCAGCCATTGGACATGGGCCAGCTGAGCAATGCGGGCAACCTTTGGGATGTGATCGCTGAACGCACGGCCGTTTATGACCCCGACAACGCCTATTCTGCAAATTACATGTGGGGCACCACGGGGATTGGCGTGAATGTTGGCAAGGTGCAGGAAATTTTAGGCGAAGATGCACCGATCGGGTCGCTTTCGCTTATCTTTGATCCAGCGAATATGGAAAAATTGGCAGAGTGCGGTGTGCATTTGTTGGACGCGCCAACCGAAGTCTTGCCCGCAGCCCTTGCCTACATTGGCGAAGACCCCACCACGCTCGACCCCGACGTGATGGCGTTGGCCGAACCTGTGATGGCAGCCATTCGCCCCCACGTACAGAAATTCCACAGCTCCGAGTATATCAATGCTTTGGCGAACGGCGACATCTGTGTGGCGTTTGGGTGGTCGGGTGATATTTTGCAGGCGCGTGATCGCGCATGGGAGGCCGACAATGGCGTCGAAATTGCATATAACGCTCCATCCGAGGGCGCGTTGATGTGGTTTGACCAAATGGCGATTCCAGCGGATGCGCCAAACCCGGATGCGGCGCATAAATTTATCAATTTTATCCTGGACGCCCAAAACATGGCAGCAGCATCAAACTACGTCTATTATGCCAACGGTAACCTCGCCTCGCAGGAATTCCTGGTGGAAGATGTGATCGGCGATACAGCGATTTATCCAGATGCTGAAACGTTGGAAAACCTGTATACGATCCGCGCCTACGATGCTGGGTTGCAACGGGTTGTGACGCGGGCATGGACACGCATTAAGTCTGGTCAATAAGATATTGAAACCCCGCGCTTTTATGGGTGCGGGGTTTTTCGCTAATTAAGGAAATCCGATGGCGCAATCCAACCCTGTGGACGTGTTTGCCCCGTGGGAAGACGCGGGTGCAGAACCCCTTATCCAATTCAAGAATGTAACAAAGCGGTTTGGCGATTTCACCGCCATCGACGATCTGACGCTGGACATTTACCCGCGTGAGTTTTTTGCGCTGCTTGGGCCGTCAGGATGTGGCAAGACAACATTGATGCGCATGCTTGGCGGCTTTGAAGCCCCGAGTGAGGGGCAGATTTTCCTAGATGGCGTCGATATCGGTCCTGTGCCGCCCAATGAACGCCCCGTGAACATGATGTTTCAATCCTACGCCTTGTTTCCGCACCTAAGTGTTTGGGACAATATCGCGTTTGGTTTGAAACGGTCCGACATGCCCAAAGATCAGATTGGGGATCGTGTTGAGCGGATGTTAAAGCTGACACAGCTTGAAAAGTTCGCCAAACGCAAACCCCATCAGATTTCCGGCGGGCAACGTCAGCGCGTGGCCCTTGCCCGCGCCTTGGCCAAGGCGCCCAAATTGTTGCTGTTGGATGAACCGCTCGGGGCGCTCGACAAAAAGCTGCGCCATGAAACCCAGTTTGAACTGATGGACATTCAAGAAACCACCGGCACGACGTTCGTTATTGTCACCCATGACCAAGAAGAGGCCATGACCGTCGCGAGCCGTGTGGCGGTCATGAGCGAAGGCAAGTTGGCCCAAGTCGCGACCCCTGATCAAATCTACGAAGCCCCGAATTCGACCTATGTTGCCGATTTTATCGGGGATGTGAATCTGATCGAAGGGGTGGTGGATGTTCCAAGCGATTCAGCGTCAGCCGAAGATGTATCGATCAAATGGGCGACGGGTGAGCCGACGTTAAACGCGACGTCGGATCTTGGGCTTGCACCTGCGTCGACCTGCCATTTCGCGATCCGCCCCGAGAAAGTGTCCATTTCCACCGACAAACCAGATGCCGACAACGTGCTGTCGGGCAAGATTATCGACATCGCCTATTTGGGCAATATTTCGACCTATCACGTAGAGGTCGCGCCGGGGGTCATCATCAAGGCGCAGGCGACGAACACGCGGCGGATATCGCGCCGCAATTTGACGTGGGAAGATCATGTTTATCTTAGCTTTACGCGGACTGCTGGTGTGGTGTTGACGGTATGAACCTGCGGCGTGCCCTTTTGATCGCACTACCCTATTCGTGGCTTTTGATTTTCTTTCTGGTGCCCTTTGGCATCGTGTTGAAAATCTCATTGTCTGACATTGCGCTGGCGATCCCGCCCTATGTGCCGACCCTGAAGGACGGGGTGTGGACAATGATCACCGGTCTGGACCTTGAAAACTACGCTTTCATTGGCGCAGGGGCCGTGTTCGCCGGGTTTGCAGGACTCGTGATTTCTGTCGGTATGTTTCAAATTGTCTATCCTAGGGTCAAATCGGCCCTGATAACTGATGCAAAATATGGCATATTTGATAGCGCCGCTGTCGCGTTGATCGCTTTGGCGGTTGCGGTGGTGAACATTGCGCTGTTGGTCGCGGTTCTTTCGGTTCTGTTTCCGGCCTTGGCGAACTTTGTCGAAATCCCCGATTTCTTGTACTTTGCTGCCTATCTTTCGTCGTTAAAAATCGCGGTGATCTCAACCTTTTTGACGCTGTTGATCGGCTACCCGATTGCCTATGGCATGGCGCGCAGCGCGGAGCATTATCGCCCGACCCTTTTGATGTTGATCATCTTGCCGTTCTGGACGTCGTTTCTGATCCGCGTTTACGCGTGGATGGGCATTCTAAGCACCGAAGGGTATCTGAACCAAGTGTTGCTGAACATCGGTGTCATCAGCGAACCCTTGGTGATCTTAAACACCAATATCGCCGTCTATATCGGGATCGTGTACACCTATTTGCCGTTCATGGTGCTGCCGATTTACGCGGCGTTGGACCGGATGGATGATAGCCTTGTGGAAGCAGCCGAGGATCTTGGCTGTACGTCGCTGTCGGCGTTTTGGCTGGTGACCGCACCGCTGTCTAAACCGGGTGTGATCGCGGGATGTTTTCTGGTGTTCATCCCAACATTGGGTGAATTCGTCATCCCGTCGCTGTTGGGCGGGTCCAATACGTTGATGATTGGCAAAGTTCTGTGGGAAGAATTCTTCAGCAACCGCGACTGGCCGGTGGCCTCTGCGGTTGCGGTGATCTTGTTGTTGATCCTGATCATCCCCATCGTTCTGTTCCAGCGCAATCAGGAAGGCGGCGAACCATGAGACGTTTTTCGTGGTTCAATGCCACGTCCCTGACGTTCGGGTTCGCCTTTCTGTATCTGCCGATGCTGATTTTGATCATCTACAGTTTCAATGACTCTCGTTTGGTGACCGTTTGGGCGGGCTTTTCGACGAAATGGTACGGCGAATTGTTTCAGAACGAACAGTTTTTGGATGCGGCTTGGGTCACGATCAAGGTTGCGTTTTGGTCGTCAACTTTGGCCACAGTGCTGGGCACGATGGCTGCCTACATCATGGTGCGTGCGGGGCGGTTCAAAGGGCGTGGATTGTTCAGCGGGATGATTTACGCGCCCTTGGTCATGCCCGAAGTCATTACAGGCCTGTCGCTGTTGTTGTTTTTCATCGCGATTGGATTGGACCGGGGCGTTATTACTATTGTTCTGGCGCACACAACGTTCGCGATGTGCTATGTCAGCGTCGTGGTCACCGCCCGTTTGGTCAGCTTTGATCGATCCCTGGAAGAGGCCGCACTGGATTTGGGTTGCACCCCGTTCGATGCGTTCCGATCTGTCACTTTGCCGATCATCATGCCGGCTGTGGTGTCGGGTTGGTTGCTGGCCTTTACCTTAAGCTTGGATGATCTGGTGATCGCATCGTTTACGTCAGGGCCGAGTTCGACCACGCTGCCGATCAAAATATTCAGCGCCGTGCGTCTTGGCGTGACGCCAGAAATCAATGCCCTGTCGACGATCATGATTGGGCTGGTCACGATTGGTGTGATTTCAGCTTCACTTGTGTCGCGATCCACGGCTTTGCGTGCAAAACAAGACGAACGCGCGGCCGAACACTCAGCCTAAGGCGTAGCCAGCACCGCGCACGGTGCGCACAGGATCATCGCCGCCAAACTGCGTCAGAACCTTACGCAAACGACCGATGTGGACGTCTACGGTGCGTGTATCCACGTAGATGTCACGCCCCCACACACGATCCAGCAGCTGTTCGCGTGACCACACACGCCCGGGTTTTTCCATGAATGTGCTTAACAGGCGAAATTCGGTTGGACCCAGTTTCAGATCATCATTCGCGCGGGTCACGCGGTGGGTTTCACTATCAAGCTGGATGTCATCGTATTCCAATACCTGACCCACGGTGCTGGGGCGCACGCGGCGCAATTGCGTGCGCACACGGGCCATCAATTCTGCGACGGCATAGGGTTTGACCACATAATCATCGGCACCGGTTTCAAGGCCGCGCACGCGATCTACTTCTTCTGAGCGGGCCGACAGCATGATGATAGGGATGCTGCGTGTGTCACTGCGCATTTTAAGCTGACGGCAAACCTCAATGCCGGATACGTTTGGCAGCATCCAATCCAGCACAATCACATCCGGCACGTCTTCGTCGACCAACATCAACCCTTGTTCGCCGTCCTCAGCGCGGCTGACCCGGAAGCCTTCCGCTTCGAGGTTATAGCCGAGCACTTCACGTTGTGCCGGTTCATCTTCGACAATCAAAACATGAGGCGTGCTCATGACATACTACTCCGTCAACATAGTGGATGTTTTGTCGCCTTTGGGGCGGTCATCATCAGGCATTTCGCCGGTGTTCAAATAGATCACCTGTTCGGCCATGTTCGTGACCAGATCGCCCATACGTTCAACATTCTTGGCGATAAAATGCATGTGCATACAGGCCGTGATGTTGCGCGGGTCTTCCATCATGAACGTCAGAAATTCGCGAAACAGCGCATTATACATCTGATCGACTTCCATATCGCGTTGACGCACAGCGGCGGCAAGCGCGACGTCGCTACGGATGTAGGCATCCAGCACGTCTTTTAACATCGCCTGCACTTCTTTGGACATGCGGCGCAGGGCAGCATCGGTGCCGTTGATCTGTTTCAGTTCCGTCAGGATCGACGTGCGCTTTGCCATGTTTTTGGCATAGTCCCCCACCCGTTCAAGCGAGGATGCCAATTTTAGAACTGACAAGAGCGTGCGCAAATCCTTGGACACGGGCGCGCGAAGGGCGATGGTGCGCGCTGCCTCTTCATTGATTTGTTCTTCAAGGGCATCAATGGCCTTGTCACCTTTGCGCACCGCATCTGCACGATCCACGTCGCGCTGTTCTAGTGCGGCAGCGCCTTCCAGGATAGAGTGTTCAACTAAGCCACCCATCCGCACCAGTAGCGCCTGAATACTTTCGAGGTCGCGATCATAGGCTGAAGATATGTGTTGGTCAGTCATGTCTGTTCTCCCTACCCGATCCGGCCAGAGATATAGCTCTCTGTGCGGCTGTCTTCGGGGTTGGTGAAAATCTTGTCTGTGTCGCCATATTCCACGAGGTTACCCAAATGGAAGAATGCGGTCTTTTGGCTTACGCGCGCGGCCTGCTGCATGGAGTGGGTCACGATCACGACGCTGAAGGACTGGCGCAATTCATCAATCAGTTCTTCGACCTGCGCCGTCGCAATCGGGTCGAGTGCCGAACAAGGTTCATCCATCAACAAAATCTCGGGTTGTGTGGCGATAGCACGTGCGATGCACAGACGTTGCTGTTGCCCCCCTGATAGCCCCGTGCCCGGTGCGTTCAGGCGATCCTTAGCTTCCTCCCAAATGGCAGCTTTGCGCAGGGAGCTTTCGACGATGTCATCCAGTTCGGCCTTATTGCGGGCAAGGCCGTGGATTTTGGGGCCGTAGGCAACATTGTCGTAAATGGATTTTGGGAACGGGTTGGGTTTTTGGAAGACCATCCCAACTTTGGCGCGCAGCTGAACCGGATCAACCGCAGGATCATAGATGTCTTCGCCGTCAATCAGGATGTCCCCTTCTACGCGGCAAATATCAATCGTGTCATTCATGCGATTCAACGTGCGCAGGAATGTGGATTTGCCGCAGCCGGACGGGCCAATAAAGGCCGTCACGGTCTTGTCTTGAATTTCAACATCAACATCTTTGATGGCGTGATTGTCTGCGTAATAGACCTGCACGCCACGGGCTGAGATTTTCGTTTCATTCATGTTCACGGCTCTTTCAACGGTATTCATGTGGTTCATAACAGGGCCCTACCAGCGGCGTTCAAAACGTTTGCGCAAGAAAATGGCCAAGGCGTTCATCAGCAGCAAGAAGACAAGCAACACGATAATGCCGCCCCATGCCTTTTCATAGAATCCTGCATCAGCGCGCGCAGCCCACGTGTAGATCTGGGCGGGCATGGCTGAATTCGGGTCCAAGAACCCGCTGACAACCCCATCGGGAAATTCGCGCGCTACGAACCCGACCATACCAATCAACAACAACGGTGCGGATTCCCCAAGCGCCTGCGCCAGCCCAATGATGGTTCCTGTCAAAATGCCGGGCATCGCCAGTGGCAAAACGTGGTGGAACACAGATTGCATTTTTGATGCCCCCACGCCCAAGGCCGCATCGCGAATGGATGGTGGCACGGATTTCAGCGAAGCGCGCGTGGAAATGATGATCGTCGGCAATGTCATCAACGTCAGCACAAGTCCACCAACCAAGGGCGCGGATTGGGGCAAATGCGCGAATTGAATGAATACGGACAAGCCCAGAATACCGAACACAATCGATGGCACAGCCGCGAGGTTTGAAATATTCACCTCAACAAGGTCGGTCCATTTGTTTTTGGGCGCAAATTCTTCAAGGTAAATGGATGCAGCAACGCCAATCGGAAGGCTTAGAAACAATACAACCAGCATCATAAAGAACGACCCGATCGCCGATGCGCCGATCCCGGCGCCGCCGGGGTTATCCACCCCGGAATCCGTTCCTGTAATAAACGCCCAGTTGAAACGCCCCGTGAGAATGCCAGCTTGTCGCAATTCATCCACAATATCGAGGTCAGCACCGACCAAAAAGCGGCTGTCCACAAGGCTGTCGCGGGTAATCCGACCTTTGAAATAGCCTTCAACGCGCGACGATGTCTGCAACTGGAACGTCACCGGTTGGCCAATATCACCCAGATTTTCGCGGTAGTGGGACCGGATATCACCACCGACCTTTCCCAAAATCCGTTCAATCGCATCTTTATCAAAGGGAACCTGAACATTCCGATCATCCAAGACCTGCCCGAAATTTTCGATGAACACGTTGGTATAGGCCGCCGTTTTCAAAAGCTGGCTTTCGGCGTGGTCGAATTCTTCTTGGGTCAGCGTCACTTCGAGTTTGATTACATATTGTGTGAACGCCGGAATGCCTGATCGCAGGATCGAAAACGCCAATGCCAACAAAAACAGCACGCCGATGGAAATGGCGATGATGCCGTAGGTCTTAAAACGCGCCTCGGCGGCATTGCGTTTCTTGGTGCGTGGATCAGCGACCTTTAGGGACGCATGCGGCGGCGCCGAGGAGGGGACGGATTGGTCAGTCATTAGTCATACTGCTCCCGGTATTTGCGCACGATATAAAGGGCCAGAACGTTTAGCGCCAAAGTGATGACGAACAGGGTCATGCCCAATGCAAAGGCGACCATTGTTTCGGGGCTGTTGAATTCACCATCCCCGGTCAATTGGCTTACGATCTTCGCGGTTACGGTTGTCATGGCCTCGAACGGGTTCAGCGAAAGGCTCGCTGCGGCCCCTGCCCCCAGAACCACGATCATGGTTTCCCCAATCGCACGCGACGCCGCCAGCAAGATCGCGCCAACCACACCGGGCAAGGCCGCGGGCAAAATGACCTGTCGGATGGTTTCGCTTTGCGTTGCGCCAAGGCCATATGACCCATCGCGCATGGATTGTGGGACCGCATTGATGATATCATCAGATAGGGATGACACGAACGGGATCAGCATAATCCCCATCACCGAACCGGCGGTAATGGCCGCCGTACTGCCCGACATCCAATCAACACCCAGAAAACCACCCTTGTCGAAAATGCTGACCAAGAGTGGCCCAACCGTCAGCAATGCAAACAGCCCGTAAACAATCGTTGGGATACCTGCCAGCACCTCAAGCATGGGTTTAGCAATCGCGCGGACACGGTCAGATGCGTATTCGGACAGGTAGATAGCCGAAAACAAGCCAAGCGGTACGGCGACAATCAAGGCGATCAGCGAAATAAACATCGTGCCCCAGATCAGCGGCAAAAAGCCCAAATCCGATGCCCCGCCGCGCCCAGAAAAGCTGGGTTCCCAGCGGGTGCCAAAGAAAAAGTCTGCCGCGGGAATCTCGCGAAAGAAATCCACTGTGTTGAACACAAGGCTGAGGACAATCCCAAGAGTTGTCAGCACCGCCACGGACGCTGCCGCAATAAGAAGAACGAGCACACCACGTTCCACCACATTGCGGGCGCGGTATTCTTTGGACGTGCGGCTGTAGGCGAAATAGAAACCCGCGACTGCGATAAGCAAAACAATAATAGCCCGCAGACCGTTTCCGGTGGCGGACATTCCGCGATACTGCTGGGCAGCCGTCAGCGTGTCTTGGGACACGTTTGATCCAAGCGCGACACCAACATCTGCAAGGATTTCACGAATGTTGCCGCCATCTGTGGTTAGGTTTGCGGCGTTCTGTTGGGTCATTGCGCCTTGTGCGACGGCCAGATCAATTCCATCGGCAACACGGCGCACATCTGCCATCACCAAAGATCGTGACACATCTTCGCCCACCAAATCACCGGACAGGCCAGAAAAAACCGTTTGATCAATGAAAAGAGGTTGGACAATCAACCAAGCGGCCAAAACCAGCAGGGATGGTACCAGAACCGTCAAGGCAACGTTCTGACCGTAATAACCTTTGAGGGAATGTAGAATGCGTTGGTCGCCCCCCGCAGAAGCAACCGCGCGTCGCACGCCCATCGCGTAACCAACCACCGCAAGTGCCGCGACCAGACTGACAATCAGCAAAGATGACATAGATTGGTGCCCCCCAGCACAAACACAGCCGCGCTGTGGAACGATCATTATTTGCCGACTTAGAACATAGATGCGGGCGGCCCGAAATAGGCCACCCGCAGTTTCAAAGACCTATTATTGAACGGCCAGTGTGTCTTCTGCTGCAACAGCTGCCTGCGTCGCGGCCAGTTCTGGATCAGACACCAGACCATACTGTGCGAGCGGCCCGTCTGGACCAGCAACTTCGTTGGCGATGAAGAATTCAGCGAATTCTTTGACGCCAGGAATTACGCCGATGTGCGCCTGCTTGATGAAGAAGAACAATGGGCGGGAAACAGGGTATTCGCCGGACGCGATTGTTGCTGTTTCAGGTGTTACGCCGGAGATTGTTGCAACCTGCAACTTGTCAGTGTTGTTCTCGTAGAACGCCAAACCAAATACGCCCACACCGTTTGTGTTGGAATCGATCCGTGCAAGGGTTTCTGTGTAGTCGCCGTCGATGTCGACGGTGATGCCGTTGCCACGCACGTCAAGGCATGCGCCTTCAGCGTCGTCTTCGGACATGCCCGAAGCAACCATTGCGTCAAACGCGCCGGACTCTTCACAGCCAACCAACAGAACTTTTTCTTCGAACACTTCACGTGTGCCGTGCTTCGTGCCCGGGATAAACGCAATGATGTCTTCTGCTGGCAGATCGGCGTTGAAATCGGACCACTGTGTATGTGGGTTGTCTACAACTTCGCCATCAACCAAAACCTTGGCGCCCAGTGCGTTGTGAATGTCGATTGGTTCAAATGCGGAATAGTCAGGCCCGTCGATCCGGGACGCGAACACAATGCCGTCATAACCGATGCGCACTTCGATGATGTCTGT
>CAYOSK010000036.1:0-20508 GCA_964406585.1 uncultured Octadecabacter sp.
TAATCAAGATTTAAGTTTGTCTGGAAATATTTTAAGCCTAACCAATGATGCCAGTACAGTAGATTTAAGCACTTATTTAGATGCGGATAATCTGGGTGATCACACCGCCACTCAAAATCTTATCATTGACAATAATGCTATCCAAAACAATTCTTCGAGCGCCAATGGACTGACTTTGGCCCCCTCATCCTTACGATCCATCATCTCTGGCGGGTCTGAACCCCGACGCCCAGATGCCGTTCGATTGGTGATCGGTGTCGGAACTGGGTTCAATGCCGCCCCGGTGTTTGAAACATCTTCGGGGCGGTTTGTACCGCCGTCCGAAGCAGGGCATGCCAATCTCCCGATCCGGACAGAACAGGAATTGCGATTGTGTAACTACGTGTCCACAGCGCATGGGTTTCCAGCCGTCGAAGACGTCTTGTCAGGCCGTGGCTTGGAACGTGTATATGGGTTCTTGGGGGACGATGCCAACGACCCTCGCCATGCCGATGCCAAAGACATTATGGCAGCTTGTGCGTCCGGCCGTGATCCACGCGCATCAGAGGCCGCGGCGCTATTTACCCGCATTTTGGGCACGGTTTGTGGAAACCTTTCGTTAATCCAGTTGCCATTTGGTGGCGTCTATCTGGTTGGCGGGGTCGCGCGCGCATTTGCACCGTTCCTAACACAATTCGGCTTTGCCGAGGCGTTTCGAGACAAGGGTAGATTTGCCGGCTTTATGTCCAATTTTTCGGTCGATGTTGTGGAAGATGACTACGCCGCTCTTGTTGGATCTGCGGCGCATCTTGCCGCCGTGCGCACCGCTTAGTGTAGCTGATTGTGAACCGTTTTGGTGAGCTCATTCAACGAAAACGGCTTGGGTAAAAAGACTGAATTAGGTATGCTTTGTTGGGCCTGTCCAAACGCCTCTTCGGCGTAGCCTGACACAAAGATCACCTTGGTTTCAGGGCGCTTTTCAAGCGCCTCACGGACCCACGTTGGGCCATCTTTACCGGGCATGATCACATCTGTGAGGAACAAATCGACCTCAAGATTTGGATCGTCCAACATACTGAGCGCAGCTTCGGCACAGTCCGCTTCAAGCACCGTAAACCCGCGAAGCCGCAGCGCACGCGACGCGAATGCGCGTACCGGCGCCTCATCTTCGACCAACAACACGACGCCATCACCATTAACTGTCAAAATCGGCGCAATCGTTTCCGCTGACGGCTGTGCGTCCACAGGTGAGTCATCAGAGGGCACCAGAATGCTGAACGTGGTTCCAACACCAATCGTTGAATCGACAAAAATATACCCCCCCGTCTGTTTGATGATCCCATATGCGGTTGAAAGCCCAAGCCCGGTCCCCTCGCCCGCCTTTTTTGTGGTCCAGAAAGGTTCAAAGATCTGGGCGCGTATATCTTCTGAGATACCGACGCCCGTATCATGGACCCGCAACACGACATATTTACCCGGTGGAACCGTCACCCGATCCCGCGTGAGGCCATCCGTCAAAACCGTGTTTTCAGTTTCGATCCGGATGTTCCCACCATCGGGCATTGCATCGCGCGCGTTCACCACCAAGTTCATCAAAACCTGTTCAAGCTGACGCTTGTCCGCCCGAATTGGGTTCAATCCGGGGTCATGATCGAGGGTCAGCGTGATACGTTCCCCAACCAAACGGTTAAGCAAATGAGTACTGTCGGACAAAGTATTTCGCAGATCCAGAACCTCGGGCTGCAAGTTCTGTTTGCGCGAATAGGCAAGCAACTGTCCCACAAGTGCGGCCGCCCGATTGGCGTTCTGATGGATTTGCACCAAATCGGAATAATCCCCATCCCCTTGATCATGTCGCAATAAAAGCAAATCGCAATGACCGGATATGGCAGTGAGCAGATTGTTGAAATCATGGGCGACGCCCCCTGCAAGCTGACCAATTGCTTGCATCTTTTGGCTTTGTACAAACTGCAATTGAAGGTTCTTGAATTCTGTCACATCGTTTATGACAGCGACAATATGGGGGGCATCTTCTTTGCCGGCAGGGTTAAGAGACACCTGAACAAAGGTCTCCTTTGATGCATTTGTTGATTGCAAGAATTGAGGCGCAGCAACCGCTTTGCCTTCCGACGTTTCCTTGATCCAGTCTGCGATCGGCCGGCCCAACCCTTCTAGAACGTGACTTATGTGCGTTCCAACCGGCATACGATTGTCCAGCAACACGCGCGCTTCGTGGTTGGATGCCAAAATCTCACCAGAAATCGCCAGCTTCAGCAATGGAACCGGAAGCTCTTCGATGGCATCCCATTCCGTGGCCTTACCTGCCGCGTCAGCCATACTATCCCCAGGCAATAGATAAATTTCACGACGTCCACCGTGGCTTGGAATTTCTGCAACAAGGCTTTCGATTTCACCGTCTTCGGACAAGATACGATGCACCTGACCCGATATGATGGGCAGGTCCGCAAAAACGCCATCTAAGTTTTTTGCACGTCCGCCAAGAAGTCTGCGAAACGCTTCGTTCATATAAAGAACCGTTCCAGTCGGACCGGCCGTCAGCATGGGTAGGCTTAGCGCATCTGCTGCGCGCGCACCGCCACCGCGATCCGACAGATCCTCAAGCCGCCAAAGATAAGCCTGATCATCGATTGCATTGATCGACAATCGAATATGTCCTTTGCGCGTAACAATATCTTCTCGCGCGCTGCCCAATGCTTGCGCTTTGCTTTGCAACCGAAACAACACGGCGCCCGGATTTGCAAACAAATCGGAAAACGCACGCCCTAAGGTCTGAACGGCACGATCACTAAAGCGGTCCGATGCGGCATCATTGCGATAAGAAATTTGGCCGTCCAAATCCGTTAAAAAACAGGGTGATACATCGTTATCGATCAAGGAAATCAACGCATGCATTGCATGGGCTTGTTTTTGTTTACTCAAAAACCTTGCAGCAATGATAAAACCAGCGAAACACAACACGGCAGTTCCAAAGACCAACATTGCCAATTGAACCATCGGATCCAGCAAAATTGCGGCGCTTGCTGCAGATCCCGCGCCGATGATCACCAACAACCAAACCGGAAACACGCGCGGTTTTCGTGCGTCAGGGTGACCCGCCTTGGGCCCGTCCGCACCAGATGTGATTTCGTTCAAGTGGTCCGACACACCTGCCCCTTCGCATTCGATTCGATGCGCTCAGTCAACGCCATAAACATTAACTGGCACTTAAAACCCTAGCAGAAGGTTAAACGTGTTGGGCGAAATTGCAATCAGGGGTTGCTAGTCAGCAAAGCGTAACATCGAAAGGAAGAAACCATCGCGATGTTCACTCGGGCGCACGAGCGACTGCTGTTGTATGCTGAAGCTTGAATACTGATCGATAAACAGTTCAATTTGCTTCTCATTTTCAACTTGGAAAACCGAACACGTCGCATAAACAAGGCGCCCGTTCGGGCGTACCAATGGTGCAGCGTCCCGCAGCACATTGGCCTGCATTTGTCGAAGTTCGTTCAATCGTTCGGGCGTTAATTCCCATTTGGCCATCGGTGTGCGACGCCATGTGCCGCTGCCCGAACAAGGGGCATCGCATAAGACAAGATCAAAGGGGTCCATTGCTGCAATTTCGTGGGGTGCCGCGGTTTTGATTTCTACGCCAGCACGCGCCGCACGCGGCCCGATATCAGCCATCCGGCGCGGATCAATGTCATGCGCGGTGACGTCGGCACCCAGCGCAGCCATCGCAAGCGCCTTGCCACCGCCACCCGCACAATAGTCAAGCACACGCAGACCCCTTGAAATTCCAAGGTCCAGAATGGCCTGTTGAGAAGACGGGTCCTGAAGTTCGACAAGGCCGCTTAGATACGCCTTCGAAATCGCAATTCTTCTTTCGTTTTCAATCACTTGAAGGGCTGTCTTCACGTCTGAAACAGGACACGCTGTAATCCCGTCTTCGCGCAAAGATGCAATGGCTGTTTCACGGTTTGCGCGGGATGTGTTTACCCGCAAGAACACGCCTGCGCGGGATTGCATCAGCCCCAAAACCCGATCCGCATCAACCCCTAGGGCGGCATCAAAGTGGTTAAGGAGCCAGTCTTGCATGTCAAAACGAACATCACGAGGGGCTTGGTCTAGCACACCGTTACATTCCCCATGAGTAACCGGACTTGGCGCGTGGCCGTCGCCAGAAAACATCGCATTCAACTGACCCGCCGCATCCATCGCACCGATCATGATCCCCCGTCCGGTCTGAGCACCGCCGCGCCATGCAAATGACGCCTTGCACCGCAAGGCATTGAACACATGATCGCGAATAGCGGCCCGATCTTTGGATCCTGCGAAACGATGCGCGCGTCCCCATCCGGTCAGCGCCCGTTCAGGTGCTGACCCGGAAAGAATATCGTCCAATATTTCGATCGCGGCAGCGACGCGCGCGCCGGGTGTCATTTACATGACCCTATAATTTGGGCTTTCGCGGGTGATCTGAACGTCGTGAACATGGCTTTCTTTCAAACCCGCACCCGTGATCTTTACGAATTTGCAGTTTTGACGCATTTCATCGACGGTGGCACAGCCTGTGTAGCCCATGGCCGCACGCAAACCACCAACCATTTGATGAACAACCGCTGCCGCAGAGCCCTTGTAGGCCACTTGCCCTTCAATGCCTTCGGGGACAAGTTTGTCGCTGGCGGCATCTTTTTGGAAATAGCGATCTGCAGATCCCTGCGCCATCGCGCCCAAAGACCCCATACCGCGGTAACTTTTGAAACTACGGCCTTGATACAAAATAACTTCGCCCGGGGATTCATCTGTACCAGCGATCATGGAACCTACCATCGCACAGGATGCGCCTGCCGCAATTGCCTTGGCAAAATCACCCGAGAATTTAATGCCCCCATCGGCAATAACGGGAACATCTTGTGCAGCCTGCGCACAATCGGAAATCGCCGTGAGTTGTGGGACGCCAACGCCTGCGACCATACGTGTGGTGCAAATTGATCCAGGGCCGATGCCGACCTTGACCGCGTCGGCGCCTGCGCCAATCAAAGCCTTTGTTGCTTCGCGTGTGGCGACATTACCAGCAATAATCTGTACCTCGTTCGAAAGCTTTTTGGCACGTTCAACAGCGGCCAACACCCCCTCGGAATGGCCGTGCGCTGTGTCAATCACGACAATATCAACGCCTGCATCAATCAAGGCCTCGGTTCTTTCAAAGCCCGCATCGCCAACGGACGTCGCAGCGGCAACACGAAGACGGCCAAGATCATCTTTGCATGCAGTCGGGTTCAAAACGGCCTGTTCAGTATCCTTGAGGGTCAACAAGCCGGTCAAGACACCGCTATCGTCGGTAATAAGGAGCTTTTCGATCCGGCGCGATTTCATCAACGATATTGCTTCTTCACGATCCGCCGGTTCCCGCAAAACTGCCAGATCATCTAGGGTCATCATTGTCGAAATAGGTTGATCATCGGACGTCGCGAACCGCATGTCGCGGTTTGTCACGATGCCCATCACCCGTCCCGCATCATCCACCACAGGAAAGCCGGTAAAATTGTACCGCTGGATAAGGGCCTTGGCGTCGGCAAGTGTTTGATCCGGACGCAGAGTCACAGGGTTATAAACGATCCCGGATTCAAACCGTTTCACACGGCGCACTTCGCGGGCCTGATCATCCACCGACAGGTTTTTGTGGATCACACCCATGCCCCCGGCCTGCGCCATTGCAATTGCCATGCGCGATTCCGTGACCGTATCCATCGCCGAACTCAGCAACGGGATATTCAGATCGATCAACCGTGTGACCTTGGTGCGCGTATCTGCAGTGCTTGGCAGCACGCTGGATGCACCCGGCACAAGTAAAACATCATCAAATGTGAGGGCCTCACGAATCTCCATCGGTCTCTCCTGAGCATGGCGTCGTTTGGCAAAACCTAGTCGCATGGATCGCCCGTGGGGGAAAGACCGAAAACAGGGTTTCAAACGATCCTCATGACGCAGTTGAACATAAAGATGGCGCGCGCGGGCTGCGGTGCGCGCGTCGTGCGGGTAACATCGACACAGAATTACAGGAATCCGCACATGACCACCCATCCTCTTGTCGTCTTCACCCCGTCCGGCAAACGCGGCCATTTTCCCGTTGGCACCCCCGTGCTGACCGCCGCACGACAGCTTGGGGTTGATCTGGATTCAGTGTGCGGCGGGCGCGGAATTTGCAGTAAATGCCAGATCACGCCCAGCTACGGTGAATTTTCAAAGCACGGCGTTACCGCCAAAGATGGCGCACTGTCCGAATGGAACAGTGTCGAACAACGCTATGACGACAAACGCGGACTGGCCAAAGGTCGCCGTTTGGGCTGTCAGGCGACCGTTCAAGGCGACATCGTCATTGATGTTCCACCCGAATCCCAAGTTCACCGCCAAGTGGTGCGCAAAGCCGCCAGCACCCGTGCAATGGTCATGGACCCCGCAGTGCGCCCCTACTATGTCGAAGTGGCTGAACCCGATATGCATACCCCGACGGGTGATCTGGAACGCCTCGCTGCTGCGCTAAGGGAGCAATGGGGAATAGAAAACGTCACTGCGGGCATTTCGCTTTTGCGAAAATTGCAGCCCATGTTGCGCAAAGGGAAATGGACCTGCACCGTTGTCCTGCACAAAGGCCATGACGAAGATACCCATCGCATTCTTGATATCGCGCCCGGATACTATGATCGCCCGCTCTTTGGGCTGGCGATTGATTTGGGATCGACCACGATCGCGGCCCACCTGACCGATTTGCGCACCGGAGAGGTCGCCGCATCCAGCGGCATCATGAACCCGCAAATCCGGTTCGGCGAAGATCTGATGAGCCGGGTGAGCTATTCTATGATGAATCCCGGCGGCGACGTGGAAATGACAGATGCCGTGCGCACGGCGATCAACGCGCTTATTGGGACGCTTACGGCTGAAGCGGCCATTGTGCCTGAACAGATCATGGAAGCTGTGTTTGTATGTAATCCGGTGATGCACCACCTATTGCTTGGGATCGATCCGGTCGAACTCGGCCAGGCGCCGTTCGCGCTGGCGACGTCGAAATCAGTGTCGCTGCATGTTGCCGATCTGGACATCACAGCGATGAACGATGCCGCGCGCGTTTTTGTACTACCCTGCATTGCGGGCCATGTTGGCGCGGATGCGGCGGCCGTCGCATTGTCCGAGGCCCCCGGCAAACAAGACGACCTAACTCTGATTGTGGATGTCGGCACAAACGCAGAAATCCTGCTGGGCAATACATCCCAGGTCCTTGCGTGTTCGTCGCCCACAGGTCCTGCATTTGAAGGTGCGCAGATCAGCAGTGGCCAGCGTGCGGCCCCGGGTGCAATTGAACGGATCGAAATAGATCCAATCAGCAAACAGCCGCGATTTCAGGTGATTGGCTGTGGGCTTTGGTCGGACGAAGACGGATTTGATGCAGCCATTGCCACCACGGGTGTCACCGGCATTTGTGGATCGGGCATTATCGAAGCGGTTGCAGAAATGCGGATCGCAGGCCTTTTGGACCCCAAAGGTCTGATCGGGTCGCCTGAACAAACAGGAACACCGCGGTGTATCCAAGACGGGCGCACACATTCCTATGTTATTTACGATGGCACCGCAGACGGAGGACCCCTGATCACTGTGACGCAGGGCGATATCCGTGCAATCCAGTTGGCGAAATCCGCGCTTTATGCGGGCGCACGTCTGCTGATGGATGAAATGGGAACTGACAGCGTGGAACGGGTCGTTCTGGCGGGCGCGTTTGGGGCGCATATCTCGCCCAAACACGCGATGGTGCTGGGCATGATCCCCGATGTCGCGCTCGACAAAGTTGTCTCAGCGGGCAACGCAGCGGGAACCGGCGCGCGCATGGCGCTGTGTTCTGTCACCGCACGCAAGGACATCGAAAAAACAGTGCGCGAAATCACAAAGGTGGAAACCGCAATCGAACCGAAGTTCCAAGAACATTTTGTGAATGCCAATGCGATCCCACACGCCACTGACCCTTTTGACATTTTGCGCGCCAACACCCCGCTTCCTGATGTGTCGTTTAATACCGGAGGCGGCGGCGAAGGTGGACGGCGTCGACGGCGGCGGGAATGATATGGCGCCTCGGCTTTGTTGCGGCTCTTTTTTTAGTGCCAATCGAACTTTTGGCGCAACCAATTCCAGAAATCGCCGAACCGCCCGGCGCGATCCGGCAAGATCTGAACCAACGCGGCACCGTAGACCGTGTCCGCCTGTGGCCGATCAGATGGAATAATGGCGCCGCCGTCGATTTCATTGTGCAAACTGCGTTCTGGACCGGCGGCAATTCCGTTTCTATTGAACACCGCATTTATATAGCCCAGGAAAATACATACATCCCCGCAGATGTCGTCACATTTGAAGGTGCGATCCGCGAAGTTCATCAAGAAGGACACGTGATCCAACTTGAAATCGTGTTCCACCAGTTCGGCGATAGCCGTTGCTGGCCTACGGGCGAGCGATCCGTTATCCTATTGCCTTGAAATTAGGTCCGCACAAACTTGACGGCGCGCAGGTTCAGGCGTAATCCAACCCTCGCGGCGGGTATGGTGAAAAGGTATCACGGCAGCTTCCCAAGCTTTAGTTACGGGTTCAATTCCCGTTACCCGCTCCAGATGTCATCCAAGGGCCACCCTATGACCCCGTTTCTTACCCCATTGTTTGCTGATGAATTGCGGTCTGCGGGCATTCCTGAACCTTGGACATTCGGGATGGCTGATCGTGTCCGGTTCGCAGAGTTAGATGTTCTGAACCACGTCAATAATGTCGAATACTTGCGGTGGTATGAAACGCTTCGGGTCTTGTATCTTGAGCATTACGGAGCTTACCAGGAGGCTGGCCCAGATCCCAAATTCGTCATCAAGACACTAGGGCTCGATTGCGTCGCAGAGATCAAACGCGGCGCATCCTATATCAACGTCGCGCGCACTGTGGAAATGCGCAACACCAGCTTTGCGATGGAATATGCAACCTATGTAGACGGACGTATGACCACCACGGGCACTGCGGTGGTGGTGGTTCTAAACCAAGACAACAGCAAACGGCCCCTGACGGATGCCCTACGCGCGACCTTCACGGCCCGAGATGGGGCTATTCAGCTTTAACAGACTGTTCTACAAACCATTTTGGCGCAAAAACCCAACGAGCGCTTGGGTCGATCCATCTTTACCGGACGCATCGGCGCCCTCTACGATGGGTTGGAGCGTTGTCGCCAGTTCTTTCCCAAGCTCAACCCCCCACTGATCATAGGAATTCAACCCCAAGACCACCCCTTCAACAAACACACGGTGTTCGTATAGGGCGATGATTTGTCCGAATGTAAAAGGGTCCAACAACGGGTAGGCCAACGTCGTGGACGGCCGGTTTCCGGGAAACACACGGTGGCGGGCCTGGCGTTCCAGCTCGCCGCCATCGAATTTGCCGGCGACCTTGCCGCGCGCTTCATCCAGATCGCGCCCTTTCATCAGCGCCTCGGACTGGGCGAGACAATTGGCGACCAACAGCTGATGTTGATGATGCAATTCATCTGCATGGCCCCGCGCAGCGACCAAGAATTCACACGGGATCACGCGGGTGCCTTGGTGGATCAACTGGTAAAACGCGTGCTGGCCGTTGGTGCCCGGTTCCCCCCAGACAACAGGGCCCGAATGAACAGGCAAATCTTCGCCGTCCATGTTCACGCCCTTGCCGTTGCTTTCCATTTCAAGCTGTTGAAGGTAGGCGGGCAACCGCGATAAATTGTTGTCATAGGGCAGCACCGCGCGGGTGGCATGACCACACACTTGATTGTGCCAAATCCCCACCAATGCCAACATTGCTGGCATGTTTTCCGCCCAATCTGCCGCGCAAAAATGACGATCCATCGCCTGCGCGCCGCGCAAAAATGCGCGGAACGCATCCGGCCCGATCGCGATCATCATGGCCAACCCAATCGGGCCCCACATGGAATAGCGCCCGCCAACCCAGTCTTCGAACCCAAATACGCGTTCTGCTGATATTCCGAAATCTTTCGTGCCCTGCTGTGATGTTGACAGCGCCGCAAACTGGGACGCGGGGTTGTTGATGGTGTCGCCCATCCATGCCTTCGCGGTGCGCGCGTTGGTCATGGTTTCGATGGTCGTAAAGGTCTTTGATGCAACGATCACCAGCGTCGTTGCCGGGTCACATTTGCTCAGAACAGCATGAATATCGGCGGGATCAACGTTGGACACAAAATGACAGCGCGGCCCGTCATGATAGGGCGCCAGTGCCAAAACCCCCATCGCTGGGCCAAGATCAGATCCACCGATCCCGATGTTCACCACATCTGTGATTGCCCCGCCCTGCCCCGTATACGAGCCATTTCGCACGTGTGTCGCAAAGGTATCCATCCGATCCAATGTCGCAATAACGTCAGGCATCACATCTGCACCATCGACATCGATCGCGGCGCCATCAAGATTACGAAGAGCTGTATGAAGCACAGCACGCCCTTCGGTTTCGTTGATCTTGGCACCAGAAAACATTGCGTCGCGTTTGGCAGCGACGCCCGTTTGATCCAATAGATCAATCAGCAATGCGCGCCCGTCATCATCTATATTGGTTTTCGAATAGTCTAACCGCATGTCCCCAAGCGCCGCCGTGAAGTCCAAAGCGCGCGCATCATCCAGCATGGTTTCAAAACGACGGTCCTTGACGGATTCATGATGCTTTTTCAGCTTTTCCCACATGGTTTATGACTCCGCCCAATGAACTGTTGATCCAGCCAAAACAGCCGCAATCGGCGCATTATCCGGCGTTAGTGTTTTGGCACGTTCCAATGCCGCGCGTTTTTCCAGCCCTGTTATGACGATATGGCGCGACATCGCACCGCGCAGCACCTGAGCCGACATGGTAATGCGCGGTTCGGGCGCGCCCGGCGCCCGCATGGGAACCAAAACGTCGTCACCGTGTAGCGCCGCATCCAATCGATCAGCCCCCGGGAATATCGACGCGGTATGCATGTCCGCGCCCATCCCAAGCAACATTACTGAAATCGGCAAATGTGCTTGTACGCCTTTGATCAAATCATCAAGGCTGTCTTCTGGTGTGGACGTGCCACCATACAGCGGAACGAATTTTGCGGCTTGCGCTGCATCAATCAACAAACGTTCGCGCAACAGCTTTGTGTTTGACCGATCAGACGTTTCGGGCACCCAGCGTTCGTCGGTTAACATGACGTGCACGCGAGACCAGTCGATATGTTTGGCGCCACATAGAACGTCAAAAATCGGGCCAGGCGTCGTGCCCCCCGGAACCGCGAACGACGCGGTTTCATGTGTCAGCAAAGCAGATTCGATTTCGCCCGCCAATGTATTTGCAAGGTCCATCATCATCATTTCTGAATCGGGATATTCGATAAATTTCATGTCGTTTATCCTTTGATTTCACGCCAGCGGCGGCCTTCGCGGTGCAGTAACATCAACGCGTCCTCCGGCCCGGCAGAGCCTTGATCATATTGCTTTGGAACGTCACCACGCGATTGCCAGCCATCGATCAAGGGATCGGTCCATGTCCATGCCGCTTCAACCTCATCTCCGCGCATGAACAACGTCTGGTTCCCCCGGATCACATCCATGATCAGACGTTCATACGCATCTGTATCATCCGCATCCGGCCCAAGTGCATCGGCAAATGTCATATCAAGCGGGACATCGACCAAACGCATGCCCCCCGGCCCTGGTTCCTTAATCGTGACCTGCAATTGCATACCTTCATTGGGTTGCAACTGAATGGCCAGAATATTGCGGTGCCTACTTTCATCCCCTGGAAAGATCGAATGGCCAATATCCTTAAACACCACCGCGATTTCAGACGTCCGCGCCCTCATCTTCTTGCCAGTCCGCAAATAAAACGGAACACCCGCCCAACGCCAATTCGCAATCTCTGCCCTTAGCGCAACAAAACTTTCAGTGTGGGACCGTTCGTTTTCTGCATCTTCACGATAACTGGGCGCATCATCAGCCTTGTCATATTGGCCCCGCACGATGTGGTGGGGTTCAATCGGCTGTAACGCACGGATAACCTTTAGTTTTTCATCACGCACCGCATCTGCATCAAATTTGGACGGGGCTTCCATGGCGATCAAGCACAGCAATTGCATCAGGTGATTTTGCACCATGTCCCGCATCGCGCCGGATTTGTCGTAATAGGCGCCTCGTCCGCCGACACCGACAGTTTCAGCAACTGTGATCTGAATATGATCAACGAAGTGATTGTTCCAAAGTGGTTCGAACAACATATTGCCAAACCGCACCGCCATCAGGTTCTGAACAGTTTCCTTACCCAAATAGTGATCGATCCGGTAAATCTGCGTTTCGTCAAAGTGTTCTGCAAGCGTGTCGTTCAGTTCCTGTGCCGATGCCAAATCGCGCCCGAAGGGTTTTTCAACGACAACACGGCTGTCGTTATCAGCGATCTTATGGGTATGAAGCCGTTCGGCCAGATCGCCAAACAGGCTCGGTGCGACGGAAAAGTAGAAGGCGTTGATCACGTCAAAGCGGATCAGATCATGTAATTCCGTCCATCCCGCATCGCCCTTTGCGTCAACACGGATGTAGTGAAGTTGGGCACAGAATGCGTCGATTTTCTTGGATTGCGTCTTTTCACTGCCGCCGAATTCTGCAATCGCCTTGCGCACCATTTCACGGTAGCCAGCGGTGTCTATGTCCGACCGAGCGGCGCCGATAATGCGCGACTGTTCGGGCATTTGACCTGACAGGTAGCGACGAAACAAACCCGGTAGGATTTTGCGCCGTGCGAGGTCCCCCGTGCCACCAAAAATAACAAGATCGAAGTCCTCTACAGGAATGACGCGGCTGACCATATCTAGCTCCAGTCCGTAAGTTAGCGCTAACGTGGGTTCATTACCGACAAGCCGCCAGCAAGTCTAGCGTGAACGCCACCAATCCAGCGGTTTGAGCCGCACGGATTTATACCGTTTCGCCCACCAGTGCGCCACACGGCGAAAACGTGATGTCGCAAACCAATACCACACTGTTCCGCGCGGCCGCTGATTGAACGGACAGACACGCATGCAAATGGCACAATCTGTCTTGATCTTAGCCCAGTATCCAAAGCAGGCTTCGCAATTTGCCGACCATTTTTTCACACCTTTGATTGTCGAGGGGCTGCCTTGTCCGAAATCGGGTTTGCCTTTTGGCAGGGCCTTGGGCGGGCAAGCGTCAGCGCAAATTATACAATCTTCACAATAGGTTGACAGACCAAGTTTATTTACTTTGTCAACGGCCAGCGGCATGTCCGTAAATATCTTTGAAAACCGCACCCTTGGTCCGAATTCAGGGGTCAAAACCATCTGGTTTCGCCCGTACTCGCCCAATCCGGCCTTGATAGCGTAAGGCACGACAAGGGCTGTATCGTTCATACTTGCAACCGCATTGAAACCAAGATTGCGGATATAAGCAGCCAATTGCATCACTATCGCCGCCTCATGGGAATATTCCCGCCCGGTTGCGGCACCTGCAAGGGCGCTGGGATATGTATCCACAAGGGCTTTGTCCATTTCATGCCCCATCACGATGACATGTGACATCCCATCGGGCAGATCATTTGGGACGGGTTTCATGGATTGGGTGTCAGGGCGGGCCGTGTAATGCCAACGTGGATCAATATCCGTAATTCCGCAAAGGTCGGCCCCGAAGAACCGGGCCAGTCGTTTTATGTCGCGCGCTTCATCTTGCGGGGTTCCAAGATCCGCTTGCGTAGGTGCGACGGGCGTATCGTTTCTGATGGCGCCCTGAAACCCTTCGCGCAGACCGTCTTTGGCACCACGGTTTGAAATGATATCACTGATCACCCATGCCGCATTGCGCAAAGCAAAATCACGCTGTCCAAACCCTTCCCCGCGACGCGGGGCGGCCTCCATGCGGTAACTGGAAAAGAATGCGTCTGTATCTGCTGATCGCACCGTATCATCCCACATTGCGCGGGTGAAAATGTCATTCATCTGATCAAAGCCTTCGAAATCATCTCGAATTTCGAAACCAGCGGCAATATCACTGTCGATCAAATGGGGTGGCAGGGCATGTTCGGGCCGTTTCATGCCCCCACCTTACGCTTCTAATTCAGCATCCCAATACAGAAAATCGAGCCAACTTTCATGCAAATGATTTGGCGGGAACTTTCTTCCCACGTTCATCAACTGTTCAGGTGCCGGTTGGCGCGGCGGTTTGCGCAGCGACAATCCCGATTGACGCAAAGATTTGGAACCCTTGTACAGATTGCATTTTGAACAGGCCGCGACGACATTTTCCCATGATGTAATGCCACCGGACGCGCGTGGCACCACGTGGTCAAACGTTAAATCCCCCGTTGCTCCACAATACTGACAAGAAAATTCATCCCGCAGAAATAGGTTAAACCGGGTGAACGCCACCTTGCGTTGCGGTTTTACGAAATCCTTCAGCACAACCACCGATGGGATGCGGATTTCCATGGACGGGCTTCGCGCGACCTCATCGTATTCCGCAATGATATCGACGCGTTCTAGCCAAGCCGCCTTGACTGCATCCTGCCATGGCCACAGCGACAACGGATAATAAGACAACGGACGATAATCTGCGTTCAACACCAATGCGGGATGCTGTTTCAGCCCGCTGGGTTGCCTCACAAAGTCTGTTCGGAATTCTTCGGTCGCTGCGCTATCGATCTGCAAAATCGTTCCCACCCTGTTTGCCGTCAATGGCATCAGAGCGGGAGCCCCGCTCCTGCCTTTGTGTCGACTATATCTAGCAACGAAATCAGAACAACCCCGTTTTTCCCCTAGATTTAGTCGTCTTATGCGGACTTGTGCGGGACGTTCATGACAGCGCTATGACACCGTTACGAAACCCCGAGCCGTTCACGCATAAAGGCGAGCGCGACGGACAGTCCGTCTTGCGCGATCCCGTGTCCCGTCCCTTTTTGAATGTGGGCATAGACCTCTTTCCAGCCCGCGGCTTGCAAGGCTTCGGCAGCTTCGGGCAACGATTGAACGGGCACAACATCGTCTTCATCCCCGTGGATCAGTAGAACGGGCGGTTTACAAACGGCTTCGTCCTTAAGGGCTTCGGGTTGCAAAAGACGCCCTGAAAACGCGGTTATCCCCGCAACGGCGTCCTCACGACGTGGGACGACATGGAGTGCCATCATCGTACCTTGACTGAACCCCAACACCATCACCTGTTCGGGCAACAGATCTTCGTCAACCATGATCCCATCAAGATACGCGTTCAAATCATCGGACGCCCGCGCCATCCCATCCATGGATTCTTCTTCGGATGATCCGTCAATCCAAGGGATCGGGAACCACTGAAACCCCATTGGCGCACCTGCACAGTCTTCTGGCGCATCGGGGGCGAAAAACGCGGTATCCGGCAAATGTTCACCCAATGGGTCGGCCAACCCCATTAAATCGGCGCCGTTGGCCCCATATCCATGCAAAAACACAACCGCAGATCGCAGTTCGCCTGAAAGCGGGTCGCGCCGCTGAGAATTTAGTGCCCGTGTCATGATATGCCTTCCCTATTCTTGATCACGCGGTAGTACGCCCACAACAGCCGCGCCGCAACTGACCGCCACGGCGACCAATCCTGTGCCATAACGCGAAACGCCTTTTCTTTGGGGCGTTCCGAAAGGTCATACAACACCTTTGCAGCTTCTTGCAGCGCCAGATCACCAGGCGCAAACACATCCGCGCGCCCAAGCGAAAACATCGCATAGATTTCCGCTGTCCACGGACCAATACCGGGCACCGCGACCAGCGTTTTGATGACCTGATTGCTCGGTTTATCCCGCAAAGCCGTAAAATCAATTTGGGCTTTGGCCAGCTCGCGGGCATAACGCGCCTTTTGACGACTTAGACCAAGGGCGCGCAAAGTGTCCTCATCGGTGGCCAATATCGCCGTTTGCGTCACCATTTGCGCATCTTGTAATCGCCCCCAAATCGCATTGGCACTCGCGATGCTCACCTGTTGACCGACAATTGCATTCAGCAAGGGTGAAAATCCGTCCGGTTTGCGCCGCAAAGGCAAGGGGCCAGTTTGCGCATACGCCGCCTTCATCCGCGGGCACATGTCTGACAGGGCTGCCATTCCTTCAGCCACATCTTCATTCGTGTAAATGATCCGTTCGGTCACTGGCCGGAAATCCACAACAAGGCATCTTGTATTGTGGTCAATTGGGTTGCTGGAGGCAGCACAGGGCGATCCAACATGATCACTTTGATCCCTAGCATCCGCGCCGCATCCAATTTAGCACGTCCACCCTGCCCGCCTGCATTCTTGACGACCAAATGCGTCACACCAAGCGCTTTGAACAACTCTTCTTCGCGATCCTGTGGAAACGGTGGCCTCGAAATGACGAACTCACCACCCTCGAACGGAAATGGTTCTGTTGGCGGGTCAATCACACGTGCCAGCACACGGCGACCTTCTAGGTTTGCGTAGTGCGCCAGCGTTTGACGCCCCGTCGCAAGGAACACTGTTGCATCGGGCGGAATATGGTCTGCAGCCTGCGCGGGATTCTCAATGCTGATCCAATCGTCCTGATCATTGGCTTTCCAATCGGGACGGACATATAGGGCGTGTCGCAATCCCAAATCGGTACAGACCTGCGCCGTTCGGTTCGATATCGCTTCGGCAAACGGATGCGTCGCGTCCAGAACCGACGTTATCCCTTCCGCTGCAATATAGGCCCGAAACCCGTCTTCGCCGCCAAACCCGCCGACGCGCGTGGGGACTGGCAATGGTTCAGGGTTGCGGGTTGCCCCGGCGAGGGACGCGATCACATTCACACCAGTATCCGCGAGGCCCCAGGCGATCCGCTTGGCATCACCTGTCCCTGCGAGCAACAATACAGTCATGCTTCCCCTATGATCTGACCTGAACGGTCTATAACGATAATGTTTACACGCGTTCCGCACGACCCGAGTATTTGCTGTGCCTGTTCACGTGCTGTGGTCGCGACCCATTGGGCATAAGGCGCACCAATGGTTTCATATACCTCGAGCGCTGTGTTCATCTGCGCGACATCTGGCGCGCCCAACACAAGCGCCAAGGCGTCAAAATCAACCTGTGAACGCCCCGAATGCAAATCGCGTGCGCCTTGCGCCAATTTCGTAAATTTACCAATTCCACCGCCCAACGTGATCGTCTTGATCGGGTTGTTGCGCGGTGCTTTTGCAAGGTATTTTAGCAAACCACCCGCAAAATCCCCCATGTCCAGCATGGCATGATCTGGTAGATCGTGCAGCAACTGCACCGCAATTTCTGATGTATTGCCCGTACATCCGGCTACATGATCAAGCCCTTCAGCCCGCGCAACATCGATTCCACGATGGATGGACGCGATCCAAGCGGCGCAGGAAAACGGGCGCACAATTCCGGTTGTTCCCAAAATGCTCAACCCGCCTTCAATCCCAAGTCGCGGGTTCCACGTTTTCTTGGCAATTGCTTCGCCGTTCACAATGCCGACCGTGATTTCCACATCAGGGCTTTTGCTATATTCAACAGCCAATTCAGCCACGACCTCATCCATCATAGCGCGCGGCACCGGATTGATCGCAGGTTCCCCGACAGCAATGGGAAGGCCGGCCTTGGTGACGGTGCCCACGCCCTCACCCGCCTTGAACACCACCCCACCAGCAGATTGCGTAACGGTCACCGTAATCATCGCGCCGTGGGTCACATCCGGGTCGTCCCCTGCATCTTTGATGACACTTGCGCTCGCTGAGTAGCCTGTAAATTCCTTGTTCACGATCTGAAAAATCGGCGTCTCCCCCTTGGGCAGCGTGATTTGAACGTCTTTGGGAAATGGACAGTTCCCCCAAAGCCCAATTAAGGCGGCTTTCGTTGCGGCCGTCGCGCAGGCGCCCGTGGTCCAGCCGCGGCGCAGTTCGGTGTTGGGTTTACGTGTCATTCGCGCGACCTTAACCATCCGCTTGCATGACGCCAATCCACTAATCTGCGTCGCAACACACCTTTCACAAAACGCAAACGCGCGCCATAAAGAGGCATGACAACGCGACTCCCTCTTCACACTTGGCCAACGCTTGAACCCGGTTGGGTTTGGCTTTGCGGTGCAGGGCCGGGTGATCCGGGTCTTCTGACGCTTCATGCGTTGAACGCATTGGGCCAAGCGGACGTCGTAATTTATGATGCCTTGGTGCAAGAAGCGATCCTAGATTGGGCGCCCCAAGCAGAACACATCTATGCAGGAAAACGCGGCGGAAAACCCAGCGCCAAACAACGCGATATTTCGCTACGATTGGTTGATTTGGCCCGCGCTGGAAAACGTGTTTTGCGCCTGAAAGGTGGGGATCCGTTTGTGTTTGGACGTGGCGGCGAAGAGGCACAAACCTTGGTCCAACATGGCGTCCCGATCCGCATCATTCCTGGTATATCAGCCGGAATTGGCGGTTTGGCCTATGCCGGTATTCCGGTGACCCATCGCGATGTGAACCAATCGGTCACATTCGTTACAGGGCATGATCAATCCGGCAATGCAACGCAATCATTGGATTGGGACGCGATTGCCAAAGGGTCTCAAGTCATCGTGATCTACATGGGAATGAAACATATTGCGCAAATTTCAGCCTCCCTTTTGGCGGCCGGTCGCGCCACGAGCGAACCTGTGGCGGTGGTGACAACTGCAACAACGGACCAACAAAAGGTGCTCGAAACGACGCTCGGGACTATTGAGGCTGACATTGCTGACGCAGGCCTGGAACCCCCTGCCATTATTTGCATCGGGCAAGCAGTCACGATGCGCCAAGTGCTTGATTGGCAGTCACAAATTGCGGGTGAACCCATCCGAAACCTTGATCCATTGGATCGCGGTCGACCAGCTGAATCCGCATGACCCGATCACAGGGTCCTCTTTTGATTGCGCCTGAAACGCTCTTGTCGGGGGGCCAGTTGGCCATGCAATGCCCGGCCTAATTATTGCTGCACCTGCATCGGGGGCGGGCAAAACGACGATCACGCTTGGCATTCTGCGCGCCCTAAAAAATGCAGGCATTACCATAAGATCCGCCAAATCCGGGCCTGACTACATCGATCCGCAATTTCACGGGGCGGCTACAGGCCAGCCCTGCGTGAACCTCGATGCATGGGCCATGCACCCCGACCGCATCAAATCATACGCGGCGGGCAAAACCGACTTGATCGTTGAGGGGGCCATGGGCCTGTTTGACGGTGCCCCCCCTCATGGGGCGGGCAGCAGTGCAGACATCGCCCGTATCCTGCGCCTTCCCGTCGTGCTGGTTGTCAACGCTGCCGCCATGTCCCATTCCATTGCGGCCCTTGTCGCGGGCTTCGCTGGCCATGATCCAGACGTCCATGTGGCCGGCGTTATCCTCAATAACGTCGGCTCTGATCGCCACGCCGCTATGCTGAAATCCGCCCTTGCCCCCTCTCAAATCCCAGTCCTTGGCACGGTCCCCCGCAGCGACAGCCTCGCGCGGCCCTCGCGCCACCTCGGGCTGGTGCAAGCGGGCGAGATGCCCGACCTTGAATCGTTCCTCAACACCGCCGCAGACATCATGGCCCGCCACATTGATTTGGACGCCCTGCGCGCACTAATGGGCCCCACCGATGGGGCATCGGCATTCAACGGCCCCAAACACCGCGACCTGTTCAAGGGCCAGCGCATCGCCATCGCCCGCGACGCGGCGTTTTCATTCACCTACGCCCACGACCTTGCCAGGTGGCGGCGCTTTGGGGCTACTGTGATCCCGTTTTCCCCGCTCGCCGATGACCCTGTGCCAGACGCCGATAAAATCATCCTACCGGGCGGTTACCCCGAACTTTACGCAGCGACACTGGCTACCAATCTCAACTTCATGCAAAGCCTTTGCAATGCATCGCAAAGATCTGATATATATGGTGAATGTGGCGGATACATGACCTTGGGTGAAACCCTCATTGATCGCGATGGCACGCCCCATAAAATGGCGGGTCTTTTGGGCCTCACGACAAGTTTTGAGACCCCTAAATTGCACCTTGGCTATCGCAAGCTCCATAGCCTTGATCCAGCCCACAGAGCGATAGAACCATCCTTGCGCCCGCGTTGGTGCGGACATGAATTCCACTATGCGAGCACGATAAATGCCGAAGGCCCCCCATTGTTTCACGCGCAAGACGCCGAAGACCGCGACCTTGGGCCAATCGGCCTTATCGAGGGGCGCGTACGCGGGTCATTTGCACATGTTATTGATGTCGGCAATTTTGACCCATTGCCATAACGCCGCTTCAGGCGTAGCCAAAGCCCCATGACATTTACTGCGCCCATCATTGACGACCACCGCGCTAAACGAAATGTTGGCGTTCTTGTTCTGGCCCAAGCCATCCTTGGCGCGCAACTTCCTATGATTTTTGTTGTGGGCGGGCTGGCTGGGAAACAACTGGCGTCCAACGTGTGTTGGGCAACCTTGCCGATTTCACTTATTATTTTTGGATCAATGACAACGGCCCC
>CAYOSK010000037.1:0-20065 GCA_964406585.1 uncultured Octadecabacter sp.
GCGATCAAGGCAAAGCAATCTTGCTGGTGTCCGTGGAACTTGATGAAATCATGGGTCTGTCTGACCGAATTGCGGTGATGTTTGACGGACAAATCATGGGCGAACGCCTGCCTACTGAAACGGATGAAAAAGAACTCGGCCTGTTGATGGCCGGTGTGACTGATGGGGAGGCTGCGTAATGGACAGCATGCCAAAATGGGCTGATGTGGTGCTGGTGCCCGTGGTATCACTGCTTCTGGCCGCGGTCATTTCTGTGATCGTTTTCGTCGCCGTCGGACAAGACCCGTGGGAAGCCCTAAAACTGATGGCCTATGGCGCCGTCGGCACATCTGATTTCCTTGGCTATACTTTGTTTTATGCCACCAATTTCATTTTTACCGGATTGGCCGTTGCCGTGGCTTTCCATGCTTCGTTATTCAACATCGGCGGCGAAGGTCAGGTCCTGTTGGGCGGTCTTGGGGCAGCGATCGTGTGTTTGTTTATCCCTTGGCCGCATTGGACCTTGGCGCTGATCGCGGGGGCGGGGGCTGCGGCAATTTTTGGCGCGCTTTGGGTTGTGATCCCCGCCTATCTACAGGCGCGCCGGGGCAGTCACATCGTGATTACGACAATCATGTTTAATTTTATGGCCTCAGGGTTCTTGGTGTTTATGCTGTCTGGTCCAATGAAACCCGCGGGCGAAATGCAGGTTGCAACCGGCCTGTTTCCAGACGCGACGCACCTGCCATCGCTAAATGACATTGCGCAGATATTCGGGTCCGATTTGTTCGGACGCTCCCCTGCGAATATTTCGATCCTGTTGGCCATCGTGGCCTGCGTGGGCGTATGGCTGCTAATCTGGCACACGCGGCTGGGGTATCAGATCCGATCTTTCGGAAAATCGGAAAGTGCCGCGAAATACGCAGGCATTTCAGCGATTAATATTACCATGATTGCGCTGCTGATATCTGGTGGCTTGGCGGGCATGATGGCCGTGAACAACACGATGGGCATCAATTCCCCGCAATTGGTGGACAACGCGGCGGGTGGCGCGGGCTTTATCGGCATCGCCGTGGCGCTGATGGGCCGCAATCACCCCGTTGGGATCGTGATTGCCGCACTCCTATTTGGCGCGCTCTATCAAGGCGGCGCAGAATTGTCGGCGGCCACATCCATTCCGGTACAAATTGTTGTCGTCATTCAGGCACTGGTGATCATGTTCACAGGTGCCTTGGATGAAATGGTGCGCAGCCCAATCGAACGTCTCTTTTTGCGCAGCAAACGGACGGAGGGATAGGCCATGGATTTCTTTACAATCGTTCAGCTTGGCGACGCGTCCATCCGTATGGCGATCCCGTTGCTGCTGGCCTGTTTGGCTGGTCTGTTTTCGGAACGTGCCGGCATCTTTGACATCGGCCTCGAAGGCAAAATGCTCGCTGCGGCGTTCCTGTCGGCGGCGGTGTCTTTTGCATCAGGCAATGTTTGGGTTGGCCTTTTGGCGGGTGTCGGTATTTCAGTCGTTTTGTCGATCATCCACGGGCTGGCGTCGATCACGTTTCGCGGCAACCAACTGATTTCTGGCGTGGCGATCAATTTCTTCGCCGCCGGTTTGACGGTGGTCATCGCGCAAGGCTGGTTCGCCCAAGGTGGGCGCACCCCGTCCCTGCCCAAAGATGCGCGGTTCAATGGGCTGGATTTCCCCGGTGCGCTGACCCGTGTGCGCGACAAAATGCAAGCCAGTCCCGGAATGCAATTTTATTCGGAATTCGTGTCAGGCCATTCGATCCTTGTGTACATTGGCTTGCTCAGCGTCCCGCTCAGCTGGTGGGTTCTCTACCGCACCCGTTTTGGGCTACGCCTGCGCGCCGTTGGTGAAGCACCCGAGGCCGTGGATACTGCAGGTATTTCTGTCGTCCGGCTGCGGTTCGCCGCTGTCATGATTTGCGGCATCTTGTGCGGTATCGCAGGCGCCTATCTGTCCACTGCGGTGCAGGCTGGTTTCACCAAAGATATGACCGCCAATCGCGGGTTCATTGCCCTTGCGGCACTAATTTTTGCGAAATGGCGGCCGTGGTATGCGCTGGGGGCGTGTTTGTTGTTCGGGTTGTTCTTTGCCATCGACAACCGGTTCCAGAACATCCAGCTTCAGGTGATCTGGATCATGATCCTATTGATCGGTGCATCTGTCGCAATGACGACATGGGCGGCGCGCAAAGAAAAGATCGATCTTTGGGTTCTGGGCGGGCTGTCTGCGGTTTTGACGCTTGTGGCATTTGGTGCGTGGATCGGGGCCGCTGGCGAAGACATTGGCATTCTGGCTGCGTTGTTTGAAACCGTTAAGGTCCCCAGCCAGTTGATCCAGTCGCTGCCCTATCTGTTTGTTGTCATTGTCTTGGCTGGATTTGTCGGCAAAGCAATCCCACCCCGCGCCGGAGGACAGCCGTATGTCAAGGAACGCTGAAGAACTGGCCACCAAAATCCGCGAAATTGCGGGCGATGCGCCTGTCCGCATCGGGCTGATCCTCGGGTCGGGGCTTGGCCATTTGGCGGGCGCGGTCGAAGGGGTCGCCATTCCATATGATGAACTCGAAGGCTTTCCACATGCGGGGGTGTCGGGACACAACCCTAACCTTGTGATTGGAACGCTAGAAGGTGTCCGCGTCGCTGTTTTCGGCGGACGGGCGCATTATTATGAATCTGGTCGTGGGGATGCGATGCGCCTGCCGCTTGAGGTGCTCAAGGCGTTGGGTGGCGACACGATGATCGCGACCAATGCGGCAGGGTCTATGGTGCCTGATATGGCGACAGGCGCCATTATGTGTTTAAGCGATCATATCAACTTTAGCGGCCTAAACCCCTTGATAGGTGAACCAACGGACGCCCGGTTTGTCCCGATGAAAGATTGCTATGATCCCGCCCTGCGCGAAATTCTGACCCGCGCCGCGTTGGACGCTAAGGTGGACATGCACGCAGGTGTCTATGCTTGGTATTCCGGCCCATCGTTCGAAACCGTCGCGGAAATTAACGCAATACGAACGCTTGGCGCGGATGCTGTGGGCATGTCCACAGTACCAGAGGTAATCTTGGGCCGCTTTCTTGGTCTTCGGTGCGCGGCGATTTCTACGATTACAAATATGGCAGCGGGCATGTCGGACGAATCCATCAGCCATGAACACACCAAAGCGATGGCCCCATTGGGCGCGGCAAAGCTGGAATTGGTGCTTAGGGCGGCGCTGCCGAACATCTAAGGCTGCACATTCTCACTGGGTGAGACATCTGGTCTTATTGCAGCAGTGCATTTGGCCGTTGAAGTCAGTATCCGGACAGGCGTAAGGAGCGGTATGCAAATCTATCTCCCCATCGCGGAAGTGTCCGTCAACGCCTTTTTGCTGCTTGGCCTGGGTGGCATCGTTGGGATTCTGTCTGGCATGTTTGGGGTCGGCGGCGGTTTCTTAATGACGCCCCTGTTGTTTTTTATCGGCATTCCGCCCGCCGTTGCCGTCGCAACCGAAGCCGTACAGATTGTGGCGTCATCTTTTTCGGGCGTTCTGGCGCACCTGCGTCGCAAATCCGTTGATCTAAAAATGGGGACCGTCTTACTGATTGGCGGTCTTATCGGGGCCGCCGTTGGTGTTGTGTTGTTCAACTACCTCAAATCACTGGGGCAAGTCGATTTGCTGGTGAAACTTTGCTACGTCGTGTTCCTTGGTATCATCGGCGGATTGATGTTCATCGAAAGTTGGAAGGCCATTCGCCGGTCCAAAACACCGGGTGCCGCGCCCGTGCGCCGCAAACATGGGCTGGTCCATGCGCTGCCACTGAAGACAAAATTCCGCGTTTCCGGTCTTTATATCTCGGTCATACCACCGCTGCTTGTGGGTCTTGCGGTCGGTATTTTGGCGGCCATCATGGGCGTTGGGGGCGGGTTTATTATGGTCCCCGCGATGATTTACCTCTTGGGCATGCCCACAAAGGTTGTGATTGGCACGTCGCTGTTTCAGATTATCTTTGTAACCGCGTTCACGACGATGCTGCATGCCACAACAAACTACACCGTGGATATTGTGCTGGCCGTATTACTATTGGTCGGTGGTGTGATCGGTGCGCAGATCGGGACCCGCATCGGCGTTAAAATGAAAGCTGAACAGCTGCGCATTCTACTGGCGATCATGGTTCTGGCCGTCTGCGGAAAACTCGCGCTGGATCTATTGGTGATGCCGTCCGAACTTTACACGCTTGGCGCGGCGGGGGGGCATTGATGTTACGATTGTTTGCCTTTCTGTGCCTTCTTGCAGCGCCTGTGCAGGCCGAAGAAATCGTGCTGGGCCTCAGCCGCGACGAAGTGGCGATCACAGCAACCTTCAATGGGTCGGACGTTTTGATCTTTGGCGCCGTCAAACGCGACGCCCCCGCCCCCGAAGGCAGCCCGCTTGAGGTGATCATCACGCTGGCTGGTCCATCCCAACCCGTCACAGTGCGCCGCAAAGACCGTCGTTTCGGCATCTGGGTAAACACAGACGCGGTCGAAGTGGACGAAGCCCCATCGTTCTATGCGGTCGCGACATCAGCCCCATTCCACGACGCCCTCAGCGAAGTCGAAGATCTGCGTTTCGGCATTTCGATCCCCCGTGTGATCCGGTCTGTGGGCGCACCTGATAACGTCGCCGATGCAGCATCCTTTTCCGAGGCTTTGGTGCGTATCCGGGCCGGTGCGGGATTGTACCAAATCCTCGACAGTGAGATCGACGTCGAAGAAGGCACCCTTTTTCGCGGCCAAATCACCCTGCCCGCGGCCCTGACCGAAGGCGACTACGTGGCGCGTATATTTATCACGCGGGACGGTATCGTTGTTGACGAATACGAAACCTCCATTGCGGTGTACAAGGCAGGGCTTGAACGTTGGCTTTATGAAACGTCACGCGAACAACCATTTTGGTATGGTATTCTATCGCTGGCGATCGCGATTTCTGCCGGGTGGCTTGCGTCTGCGGCGTTCCGCATTTTCCAGCGATAGCCTGCTTGCACTAACCCCGGCCAATATGCGGCATCGTGCTCGCCATGATCATCATAGACTGAACATTCGCCTCCGCTGGCAAATCCGCCATACCGTAAACGGCCCGCGCGACGTCTTCGACGGCCATGCTTGGCAATGGCGCCAAGCCTTCGCTGGCACGTGTGATTTCAAGGTTCTTGACCAAATCGGTACGGGCATTCCCAATATCGATCTGCCCGCAACTGATTCCGAACGCGCGCCCGTCCAGCGTGATTGTTTTGGTTAGGCCAGACACACCGTGTTTTGTGGTTGTGTAACAGGTCGATCCTTCACGCGGGGTATGGGCGGAAATGGACCCATTATTGATAATCCGCCCACCCTGTGGCGTTTGATGACGCATCTGTTTGAACGCAGCGCGCGCGCATAAAAACATGCCTGTCAAATTCACATCCACAACCTGTTGCCAATCGGACAAGGCAATTTCATCAATGGTGGTTTGGGGCCCGAACATACCGGCATTGTTAAAAAGAACATCAAGATGCCCAAAGGTCGAAAAAGCATGGTTTACAGCGGACTCGTCCGTCACATCGCAGGGCAATGAAACCGCGTTTTCATGCTGTATTTCCGATAGGGTTTCAGCGCGACGCGCGATCATGCCGACACGCCAGCCCTGATGTAAAAAATGCTCTGCCGTAACACGGCCAATGCCGCTGCTTGCGCCTGTGATGATGATCGTCCTCATGCGTCCTCCACAGTTTCACTGACCAATTCAAGTGGCGTGGGTGCCACGACCAGATCATCTGTCCGCAACAGCCCGGTCGGTCGGGCCAATCGGTTACGCACCACCCAGCACAGACGGTTTTCAGCCCGTGTGATTGCGACATAGGCCAATCGTTTCCACAAGGGTTGGCCTGCTTCGACCCGTCCCATCCGCGCGGCGATTTCGATATCGGGTGCGAACACTTGCACCGTGTCCCATTGGGATCCTTGCGCCTTATGGATCGTCCCGGCCGCCCCGTGCAGGAACGTCGCCCCCATTCGGGCCGCAAACGGAATGAAAGGTTCTTCATCGCCTTCCAATTCGATTTTAACAATGGACGCCGCGCTCACTTGCGGGTCTTCGGCGCCTGTAACATGCAAACGCGAAAACCCCGGCTTTCGGCCCGGCCCAAGGTAGATAACTTGCGCGCCCTTGATCAATCCTCGCGCCTCAAGATCGAGACGCTTTTTGCGGTGCTTCATTGGCAATTCAATGCCATCACAAATCAAAGGTTCACCTTCAAGAAGCTCATCGGCCGGAGCACCAAACGCATTGCGAAACGCATGGATCAGTTTGATCCGTGTCGCGTTGCGCCAAACCAGACAGGGACTACGCGCCATCAAATCACTTTCGACGCGCTGCGCCATGACCACACGGTCGTCTTTGGCCGCGGCTTCAGCCACCAGTTTTTCAAAGCGGTAAAAATCCACCTGCGGATCAGCAAGCGCATGTGCCAAATCAAGGATCGGATTATCCGCTGTCTGGCGGTGGACCCTGTTCAATACCAGCTGCCGCCCTTCGGGCAGGGTTTCAAAAACCATCTTACCGCCCTCTGCCTTCACGGGCGGCAATTGTGCCGGATCCCCAAACAACACCAGGGTCGGGAAGATGTCCTTAAGGTCCGCAAACTGTTTGGCGTCCAGCATCGAAGATTCATCGACGAACCCAATATCAAGCGGGTCTTCGCGCCGTTTCCAGCCCGTGATAAAATCGCTGCCACGCAAACCCGCTGCTGCCAGCGCGGCGGGAACCGATGAATTGGCCTGATAAGATGCAAAGGCACGATCTAACGCGACCTCGCTCAGGCCTTCGATCTCAGGCTTTTCGCCGTTGCCAGCCAACCATTCGGCAATCTTTTCATATTCAGGATCATACATCGGCGTGTACAAAATCCGATGGATCGTCGTGGCCGGAACACCGCGTGTGCGCAGCACGCTGGCGGCCTTATTGGTCGGTGCAAGAATTGCCAGCGTACGCCGATCCCGGCGTTTGCGTCCTTCGTAGTCGCCTGACACGACATCAACGCCCGCATCTTTCAGCGATTTGTAAAGTTCGGCCAATAACAGGGTTTTACCGCTCCCTGCTTTGCCCAATACCGCAAGCACAGACCCCTCTGGGTCGTCTTTGGGGGGCAACGTCGCACCGCCCAATAGATCAACGCCAGCATCGCCCAACAGATCGGACACACGATCCCATGCGTCTGCCTGATCTTCGGAAAGGGTAAGGGATGTTTGCACCATGGTGCGACCCTAACGTCGCGGCGCGATAGGGGCCAGAGGCTCAGGCTGCGTGAAGCGCACGTTGTGCAGGTTTTTCGCCAAATGCACGTGCGAACCAGTGTTCTGACACAGCCGATGATACACCAGCGCGGGCCAGTACCTTCACCCGATCTGCCGGGTCATAGTTCCAAAGTCCGACGCTGAATTTATCTCGCCCGACACCGCTGCTGCCCAAAATGCGTGGGCTTGATCCGATCATCCGATATATCCGAACCATACGCGCATCGAACACACCCACGAATTGCGTGACCCCAAAGCCGCGCATCAATTCACCGCCCCCTAACATAAGCGCGGCGGCCACACGCCCATCCGCACCGGGCGCAAGGCAAAACCGTGTACACTCCCATATTCCATGATCACGGATCGGCTCTGCGTTGGTCAAATGCCCGAAATGGTCATTGACCATTGTTGCCCCCATCGTCGGCAAAAACCGTGCCGATCCCCCGTGCAGCCCGTCCTGACGTTCCCATATTACATAAAGAGGATCGATCCCATCGTACTCGTCACGCTCATACCCATGCTCGTCCACTGTAACAGCCCAGTTCAGACGATCACGGAACTGGCGGGTTCGGTCGCGAAACATTGATTCCTTCAGGCGGGCATGGCGATGCAGTTCAGATCCGTAGATATAACGTAGCATGTGGGGCCTCCAACGGTGTGGAAGGACCCTATTGGGACAGCGTTAACCCAGAATTTCAGGACCGCGCGGTGCTGTTGCGTCCTACTCTGCCGCGTCGGATCGACCGGGCCAACCTCCTCGCGCATTGCGCGCCGCACCACCCAAGACGATCATGCCCTCGGCGACGGCCCGCGCAATTGCGTGCATGGTATTGGTGGCGCCCAATTTGAAACGGGCACTTTCGACGTAGGCGCGCAACGTATGTTCCGAAATATGCAGGGTTTGTGCCACCTGACCACGCGAATACCCCATCGCGAGCAACGTCAAAACATCAACTTCGCGGCCAGACAAGGGTTTCACCTGTTCAGGCATCCGGTTCACTTCGATTTCAAGGGCCTTTTGATTGAACGAATGCGCGCATAGCAAAAGATCGCGTCGGTGGCGTTCGGTAAACGCCGACCATTCGTCATCCGTCGCCGTGTCGGACAAGGAAAACAGCGCAAATTGCCCCCGCGGGCCACGGATCGGTATGGAATAGCCCTGATTGCCAATACCGGCGGCCACGGATTCGGCGCGAAATTTTATCGCGGCCTTGTTCGACCAATCCAGCGCTTTCCAATCAACGGGATGAAACCGCTGGAAACACCCAATTACGACGGGGTCGATGCGTAGATAATCTTGTTGGACATAGTGTTGCACCCAGGATGTCGAATAGGTGCCACAGCCGTATTGTTCGCCGTCCGCTGACACCCAATGGTAAACCATATGCGCGATTTCGTAATGATCGCGAAGCGCGACAATCGTGTCTTGAAGCGCGCTAAGTTCCGTGGCCTGTTCGAGCGTCAATAGCAGGTGACGTAAGTTGGCTTTCATTCCCATTCGCCGCGCGCGGCGCTCCCTCGGTCATCAAAGCTATTTCCGATTGTGCAACCGTCCCAGTAACATCCAACTGTTGCGCCAGCAGAGGCAGCCCGTTCTGATCAGCAAATGCACGCAGATCGGCAATTACATCGATAATCCATTTCTGTCCCATGAAATATCCTCAACTCAAAGGGTTAATGTTACGTTAATTCAGAGTGTAGCCCGCGAACTGTTAAAACTTCACCCTACTGAAACGACCCCGCTAAAAATGGGGGGAGCAAATTTCTGCAAAGGTTTTCCCTTAAACAAAAAAACCCGCAACGCGTGTCGCGCTGCGGGCTTTCATGTCAAATATAGATGACAGCCTACTGTCTAGAATCAATGACATCCTCGAGGGTCCGCAAACCAACTTTTGGTGATTGGACCAAAACCGACATATTTCCCGGTTTATGTTCGTTGCGCAGCATCTTGGTGTGCGCCGCTGGCAGGTCCGCCCAAGGAAACACCTCTGACATACAAGGATCAAGCCGACGTTCGACCATAAGATTATTGGCCGCGGACGCCTGTTTTAGGTGGGCGAAATGGCTACCCTGAAGACGCTTTTGGTGCATCCACATGTAACGCACGTCAAACGTACAGTTGAACCCCGTGGTGCCCGCGCAGATCACGACCATGCCGCCTTTTTTGCACACCAGCGTCGATACCGGGAATGTGCTTTCACCGGGGTGTTCGAACACCATATCAACGTTGTTGCCTTTGCCCGTGATGTCCCAGATCGCTTTGCCGAATTTACGCGCTTCTTTGAACCAGTCGGCGTATTCGGGCGTGTTCACCGTGGGCAATTGACCCCAGCAATTGAAATCCTTGCGATTGATGACGCCCTTGGCGCCAAGCCCCATAACAAAGTCGCGTTTGTCTTCATCACTGATCACGCCGATTGCGTTGGCACCCGCAGTATTGATCAGTTGGATCGCATAGGACCCAAGACCGCCGGAGGCGCCCCAAACCAGCACGTTTTGACCAGGCTTAAGATCATGTGGTTCATGACCGAACAGCATCCGGTAAGCCGTCGCCAGTGTCAGCGTGTAGCACGCACTTTCTTCCCATGTCAGATGCTTGGGGCGCGGCATAAGCTGCTGGGCCTGCACGTTCGTGAACTGTGCAAACGATCCATCCGGCGTTTCATAACCCCAAATCCTTTGGCTGGTGGAAAACATAGGATCACCGCCGTTACATTCTTCGTCATCGCCATCATCTTGGTTGCAATGCACAACAACTTCGTCGCCGATTTTCCAGCGTTTCACCTTGTCGCCAACAGCCCAAACAATGCCAGACGCATCCGATCCCGCAATGTGGTAGGGTGCCCCGTGGCTGTCGAAAGGGGAGATTGGTTGGCCCAATCCGGCCCAAACACCGTTGTAATTCACACCCGCCGCCATCACGAGGACTAACACTTCGTTGCTATCAAGCGTTGGCGTGTCCACGACCTCGACTTCGAACGCCTTGTCAGGTTCACCGTGGCGTTCGCGGCGAATTGTCCATGCATACATCTGTGCTGGGACGTGACCCATCGGGGGCATTTCGCCCATTTCATAAAGGTCTTTTTCTTCAGCCTCGTAGGTGTAGGCTGTCTGTTGGTCGAGGGCCATGTCCATCTCCGTCAGGTCAAATCAATCGCGCCGCACCGCAGAATCGGTCGGTTCTGAAGGCTTGATAATCGCCCTAAGAGTAACTTTGCAATAGCATGTGGTATAATTTTGTAATTTTATTACTTTGCGAATGCAGAAAAAATCACGACTTTGCCGCGTCTGCATCGAAATGATGTGTGATCGAATTGGAATAATACGTCAGAACCGGGCGTTGTTCTTCTGGAACATGCAATGACCCTTTCGGACCAACGATCCCACGGCGGCGCAAAATTTCGAGCCCGTCCTTACACATATTGTCGGCACTGCGGCGCGGTTTGCGCACCGTTGATGGAACCTGATCCAACGTGGTTTGAATATGGGCCGCAACAGATGCTTCGCTATCGGCACCGGCCAACAGCGCGCGCGCCACCAGTGGAACGGGCAAAAGCGGGACCGCCCCCGCGATTCTGTTCATCAATTCCGCGCCGACATCTTTGGTGTCACCGGAATGGGTCTTGGCGTAGTCGCGCAATGACAACGGCTGACCAAAGCTCACCGTCGCCGTGCCAAACGTCGTCATTTTGCGCAAAAGCCGCGCCCAAAAGTATCCCAAGACCCCGCTGACAACCGACATCAGTGGCGGGCGGAAACGGCGCACACCTGTTTCATCTGCTTTGATCAAAAAACGATCCTCAAGGACACGATCGTAATTCAAGGCGACAGGGACGAACACGACGTCGGACCGGTCGGGATCGAAATCTTCAATAATATAGCTCAGGATTCCAAGGCGTGGCTTGCCCATAGCCCCTGTTAGGGACAATCCGCCTTCTGGGAAAACGGCCTGCGTCACACCGCCCGTGGTTGCCATCTGAACGTACCGCGCCAAAACCTTACGATACAAGCCGCCCGACGCCCTTTGACGGCGCGATTTGCGGCGGATAAAATACCCACCCATCATCTTAATCACGGCCGACAGTGGCCAAACCCGCGCCCATTCACCCACGGCATAAGACAGTGCAGACGCACGGCTAACCAAATGCGTCACCAGCACATAGTCCATGTTACTGCGGTGGTTCATCACAAAGATCACCGTCGCATCAGGATCAATGGCATCGTATTCTGCGCGATCAAACTGACCGACACGCAATCGATACAAAAATTGCGAAAGCCACTTGGCCGCGCGCATCCCGAATGAAAAATACGCTGTCGCAGAAAAAGACGGGACGATTTCGCGGGCGTAATGTCGCGCCTTTTCGAACGCGACATCCTCGCGTACGCCTTCGGCTTTCGCATAGGCGTTGATCGCGACAATCACTTCTGGATCATAAACAAGACGCTGGATCGTGTCATAGCGCCGCGCCAATTTGAACGGCTCAATCGGTTTTTGCAGCCGCTCATTCACTTTTGCGACAACCCGTTCGGCACGACGTCGCAAGAACCAGCGAACCGATGGAAACAGGAAATGGCTGGCGAAAGTCACGGCGGCAAACAGCACCATAAGGATCAGCAGCCATAGGGGGATCGCGATAGGCGTTGTCATGTGCGAACCGTGTCAGGGAAACGCGCGCGCGTAAATGGGGTCATGCCGCAGCGCAGCGCGTTGACAAGGGTCTAATATTTCGGATACGAACCCTTCAAAGCAATAAAATTGCTTAACTTGATTCCAAGAGGCCCTAGATGTCGCAGACGCAGCAAGATCGTACCAAGGATCGCCCATGGTTGTTTCGGACCTATGCTGGCCATTCCACGGCCAAGGCATCAAACGCATTGTATCGCGGAAACCTGGCAAAGGGCCAAACGGGCCTATCGGTTGCCTTCGATTTGCCCACGCAAACGGGGTATGACAGCGATCATACGCTTGCCCGAGGAGAGGTCGGCAAAGTCGGCGTGCCGGTCTGTCATCTGGGCGACATGCGCGCATTGTTCGATGATATTCCGCTGGAAAAAATGAATACATCGATGACAATCAATGCGACCGCGCCTTGGCTGCTCGCGCTCTATATTGCAGTAGCTGAAGAACAAGGCGCGGATATATCGGCCCTACAAGGCACCGTTCAAAACGACATCATCAAAGAATACCTAAGCCGAGGCACGTATATCTGCCCGCCCGAACCGTCCTTGCGCATGATCACGGATGTAGCGGCCTACACCCGTGAACATCTTCCGAAATGGAACCCGATGAACGTGTGCAGCTACCATTTGCAAGAAGCGGGCGCGACACCCGAAGAAGAACTGTCTTTTGCGCTGGCCACAGCCATCGCGGTTTTGGACGACCTGAAAGGCAAAGTGCCAGCCGATGCATTTCCTGCGATGGTCGGGCGTATTTCGTTTTTCGTTAATGCGGGCATCCGGTTCGTTACCGAAATGTGCAAAATGCGCGCCTTTGTCGAATTGTGGGATGAAATCTGCGCCGAACGTTATGGCGTCAAAGACCCTAAATTCCGTCGCTTTCGCTATGGCGTTCAGGTCAATTCACTTGGGCTGACCGAACAACAGCCGGAAAACAACGTCTACCGTATTCTTATCGAAATGCTGGCTGTGACTCTTTCCAAAGATGCCCGTGCGCGGGCCGTCCAATTGCCGGCCTGGAACGAGGCCTTGGGGCTACCGCGCCCGTGGGATCAACAATGGTCGCTAAGGATGCAACAGATCCTCGCGTTTGAAACGGATCTTTTGGAATATGACGATCTGTTTGAAGGAAACCCCGCGGTGGAACGCAAAGTCGCGGCCCTAAAGGATGGCGCGCGGGCCGAATTGGCCCAAATCGAGGGGCTGAAAGACGCACAAACAAAGATTGAATACATGAAAGGCCGGTTGGTCGATTCAAACGCCGCCCGTATTGGCGGAATTGAAACCGGTGAAACGACTGTAATTGGCGTGAACAAATACCAAAACGGCGAACCATCCCCCTTAACTGCCGGGGAAGACGCCATTATGGTTTCGGACCCCGAAGCAGAAGCCGATCAACTGACGCGCCTGAATTCATGGAAAGACGCACGCGATGCGGACGCCGTCGGGACAGCATTGGCAGATTTGAAAACGGCCGCCCTTAACGGTACCAATATCATGATCCCTTCAATTGCAGCTGCAAAGGCGGGCGTTACGACTGGTGAATGGGCCGAAGTGATCCGAAACGCCTTTGGCCAATACCGCGCCCCAACCGGCGTATCCCACAATCCGTCAAATCGCACCGAAGGTCTGGATGAAATCCGAGATCGTGTCGCCGCCGTGAGCACCAAACTCGGCCGTAAATTGAAATTCCTGATGGGCAAACCCGGCCTTGATGGCCATTCAAATGGCGCCGAACAAATCGCCACGCGCGCGCGCGATTGCGGCATGGACATCACCTATGAAGGTATTCGTCTTACCCCAGATGAAATCATCGCCGCCGCGCAACGCGATGATGCGCATGTCATTGGCCTGTCAATTCTATCTGGCTCGCATATTCCTCTGATTACGGAAATGATGGAAAAGATGCGGGCGCAGGGGCTGGGCCACATTCCTGTTGTCGTCGGTGGAATTATCCCGGACGAAGACGCGGAACATCTGTCGGCAATGGGGGTTGCACGCGTCTATACCCCGAAAGATTTCGAATTGAACCGGATTATGGAAGATATCGTAACCCTCGCAGACCCATCAGATGTCGCCGCCGAATAACCGGCAAAATTCCGCTATGTCAGCAAACATGGACAGTTTTCCATGAAGTTCCCCGTATCCTTTAGGTCAATTGAGGCCTAATTCACCTTTCAGTTTTAGGATGTGCTTTTACAAGCCTTCGAAAGAATCGAAAGGAAATCGAATGGCATTCGATCTAAAAAACATGAGCCGCAAAGAGCTGGAAAAGCTTGCACGCAGCGTCGAAAAACAACTCGCAAGGCTGCAGCAGAAAGACCTCAAAAAGGTCCGCGCTGAAATGGAAAAGCTGGCAGCCGCACATGGCGTCAGCGTTCAAGACGTTTTGGGTGGCATCGCGCCCGCTAAGAAAACAGCCAAAACGAAACCCAAAACCAAATCAGTTGCGCGCTACGCCAATCCGGCTGATCCGTCGCAGACCTGGACAGGCAAAGGGCGTCAGCCCAATTGGTTCAAAGACGCGATCGACGCGGGAACATCACCCGAAAACATGGCGATCTGATCATTCTTCCAATTTGACGACCAAATCATCATAGCTGTAACTTTGCTCGATGAAACCGGACTCACCGGCAATGAATGCGGGATCGGATGGCAAACATCCGATCCCGCAAATCTGAAACGTCACCATATCCGTCGTATCGATATACCAAAGCCGCCCACCGGGTGTTGCGACCCAACCGTCGATGCCTTCGTCTTCATCACCTTCCATGTCCGAACCACTGGGCAGTTCGCTGCTATAGTCAGGCGAATATCCCCCGTGGGTGTGATAAGACGCGACCAACAGTTCAAGGTTCTCGGGTTCGTCGGACAAACAGCTGCCTTCGTCCCCGCGCGTGGCGGGCGACACTGCCAATTCACCGTCTGACGTAAAACCAACATAGCCACAGTATTCAACGTTCTCGTCGAATGACATTGGGTTAAGTTCGGCAAAGACAGATCGCATCAAAGCTTCTTCATCAATGCTTTGGCAAAGCCCGAAACTCGGCAACACCATAGCGGAAATCAGGGCAAGTCGCGTCATTTCGGTCTCCTTTGTTTGACGCTTTATGGCCTGTCATAATCCTGCACTCAACCCAATTGACCGCCGCGCATCCTATAGCGCCAACGCGCCGCGCCCAAATATGAACTGCCATTCGGTCCCGTCTTGCATGATGATCTGACCGCCGCCCTGTAAAGCGGATTGATAGGTCGCGGTTCCAATTCCGCTTAACCCGTTCGTGCACATCACTGGGAATGTAACGGTCGATCCTGTCGTCCCGGGTGAAAACCGCCCACGACAGCTATTGCCTCCGTTGCTGACCTGAAACCAACCCCCTTCAAACAACGTTGCCGTTGCGGTGCCGCGGTAAATTGTGTCGCTTGGCCCGACAACGGCCACCGGATGTGTGGCGACGTCACAGGCCGCGAACCCTAAAACTGCAATCGTAGATCCAATTAATCGTAACATGTTGACCCTCCGTTTGTTTCAACAAGATCATGTATGAACGTCGTTCACAAATGGCGCCAGTCGGGTTTTCCAGACCTTTCCGTCCTCCCTTGAACCTTAAACGTGCGCGCCGTACCTTTTGGGATAATCCACACAAAACAGGGCTCACGTCATGACAATTCATATCGGCGCCAACAAAGAAGATATCGCAGATGTCGTCCTTATGCCCGGCGATCCCTACCGTGCGAAATGGGCGGCAGAAACATTCCTGAAAGACGCGACATGCGTGCATAAGGTACGCGGGATGTATGGCTTTACCGGAACTTGGAACGGGCACCGGGTGACCATTCAGGGCTCTGGCATGGGCATGCCATCCATGTCGATCTATGCCAATGAGCTGATCCGTGACTTCGACGTTCAAACCCTGATCCGCATCGGCTCGTGCGGCGGTATGCAACCCCATGTCAAAATACGCGACGTGATCTTGGCGATGACGGCCACATCGGTCTCCACCCCATCCTCAACGATATTCAAAGACCTAAACTTCGCCCCCTCGGCCGATTTCGACCTGCTGCGCAAAGCATATGACGCCGCACAGGGCATGGACGTCACGGCGCATGTTGGGGGCATTTATTCCAGCGACACGTTCTATGATGAACGCCCTGATCTGAACGACCAAATGCAACGGCACGGCATCCTTGGCGTCGAAATGGAAGCCGCTGAACTCTATATTCTTGCGGCGCGATACGGACGGCGTGCGTTAGGTGTCATGACTGTTTCAGACCACCTGCTAACGGGCGAAGCCCTCCCGTCGGATCAACGTGAAACCAGTTTCGCAGACATGGTGGACATCGCCCTGACAGCCGCGTTCGCGGACTGACAGGCACCCCCTTCATATTGGCGAAAACACAGCCATCAAAAAACGCGACGCCCCCCCTTGGGGCGCCGCGTTTCAACCGTGAATAAACTGCGCGCGTCAGCGCACATTTTGGCAGCGCTTAAACTGTGCGCTCAACCATCATTTTCTTGACGTGTGCGATTGCCGCGGCGGGGTTCAATCCCTTCGGGCAGGTCTTCGCGCAGTTCATGATGGTGTGGCAGCGGTACAGCTTGAACGGATCTTCCAGGTCATCCAAACGCTCGCCTGTCGCCTCATCGCGTGAATCAATGATCCAACGGTATGCATGCAGCAACGCCGCTGGCCCAAGATAGCGATCACCATTCCACCAATAGGACGGGCAAGACGTGGAACAACACGCGCACATCACGCATTCATACAGCCCATCCAGCTTTTTGCGGTCATCAACCGATTGCTTCCATTCCTTCGCAGGACGGTTCGTTTTGGTTTCAAGCCACGGCATGACGCTGGCGTGCTGGGCGTAAAAATGGGTCAGATCAGGGATCAAGTCTTTGACCACCGGCATGTGCGGCAGCGGATAGATTTTGATGTCGCCCTTGATCTCGTCCATCCCATAAATGCAGGCCAGCGTGTTGATCCCGTCGATGTTCATCGCACAGGACCCGCAGATCCCTTCCCGGCAGGACCGGCGGAATGTCAGCGTTGGGTCAATATCCGTTTTAATCTTGATCAACGCGTCCAACACCATCGGGCCGCAGGTATCCATATCCACGAAATAGGTGTCCAGCGACGGGTTCTTTCCGTCATCCGGATTCCAGCGATAAATCTGAACCTTGCGCAGGTTGTTGGCCCCTTCGGGCTTGGGCCATGTTTTACCCGTCGTCATGCGGGAATTTTTGGGCAGGGTCAGTTGAACCATTTGGATCGGCTCCTCTAGGGTTTTGGCAACAGTTAGGTCAGCGCAGAGGTTGCGCAGGCCACGGTTTCGCCTCGTGCCAAAATCTGGGACACGAGTGTTATGTTTTCGGGCGACGCACCGCCCGCGGCCAGCCGCAGCAGTTCTTCGCCAGAGGCGTTATCGATAATACAATTGGTCAGGGCTGTGCCGGCAGGGCCGGGCACGGTGTCTGCCACGATTGGCCCAACCACCGCTTTTGCGGCTTCACGACCGGTGTCGACCGCGGCAATTTCTACGACGGAGCAGGCCGTTAGCGAAAAGGCGGCAATAAGTGCAAATGTAGATTTCATGTGGTTTCTCCGGTTCTCATGGGCGCAAGACGGGCGGCCGGATTGGGGCCGCGCCTGTTCGATCAAACACGCAAGATTGATAGACCTCAAGGGGGTCCCGACCCGCGACAAAATCTGAACTTAAGCCAATTTCAACCGATGCGAAACCGCCCGTTCTGCTATTGGTGCCAAGTGTAACACCACCAGTCGGGCCTTGCGCGGCGCGCGCGCGCTCTTCGCAGACATCCGCCGCCCTCTCAGGACTGATGGTCGTTGCACAAGCGGCGACCAACGTCAGGGATATGAGGGCGGCGGCTGTTTTCATCCGTCCACGCTGCCAGGAAGATCCGCAAGCAGGTCATAGCGATTGATCACTTCGATCACGCAGTTCACCGCCGCAGGGGAAGATTCAAAAACAGCGTCGATGGCGGCATCCATCTGCGCGTCGTTCGCAGCGGCCCCAATTGCATACAGTTGGTGCTCTGTCGCGTGATAAACTGGGCAGTTGGCAAATTCATGGGCCAAAACGGCCTGACCCGCGCCAAAGAACCCCATCAGGTTTTCATAGGCATAATTACGTGCATTCGCATTTGCAGAAGTCCCTGCAACAATCAGGCCAAGTGTCACGGCGGTCAGTGTCTTTTTCATCAGAAATACGCTCCTTTGGGGCGATCATGGTTAACGAGATACCCCCCTATGGATGATGAAAAAGGCATGGTTATGGCCGCACCAAAAAGATGCGTTTTGTGGCGCGTGCGCCACATTTGCCCTATGCTCGGATGGATTGTCATTTGAACGTGCGAACCATGTTTCAGTTCTGCCTTATGTATCGCATATGCTTCTCGTCAGCCCGCAACCCATCCCGAGTGCTAACAATATACCAGCCGTCTGAAACCGCTTCGACACGGAAACACCGTTCGTTTCCATCGATGCAAACGCGGCCGTCCCGCTTTACCGCAATCGGGATATCCCCACTAATCGGTTCGCCTGCGGTTGAGGCCTGAACCCAAGTGTTACGGGAAAAATAGCTGACGATATCTCCTTGTTGCGAGTTTGAAAATTCAAGAACTGGAGCGGCAGTTATGATCGCCAGTGTTTGCGCTCGGCTGTCAGAAACATTCTCAGCAACAGGAGCGGTCTGCGCCCCCAAGCTAAACGGAGCCACCATTGTGGCTATAAGGGCCATGCTACGCAGTAATTTCATCAGAATGTCCGTTCTTTCGGTTTGATCCGCTCTATGCTAATTCCCCCATCCGCTTCGGTGCTCAACGGGTCAGTAATGACCGGACGAAAGGTCAGATCGACCTTTGCGCCGTCAATCCGGCTAATCGTGTGTACGCGCCAGTTTTTATCGTCGCGCGTCGCGTAGTCTTCGTGAGCGTGGGCCCCACGGGATTCTTTGCGTGCTTCTGCGCCCACGATGGTGGCCAACGCGTTGGGCATCAGGTTCGTCAGTTCCAGCGTTTCCATAAGATCGCTGTTCCACACAAGGCTACGGTCTGTAACCTGGATATCGTCCATCTTTCCAGCAATCGCCGTCATCTTGTCCACGCCTTCTTTCAGCGTGTCATTGGCGCGGAATACAGCGGCGTCTTCTTGCATGGCGCGTTGCATTTCAAGACGAAGTTCAGCCGTCGGGGCCGCCCCATCTGCGTGACGGATTGTATCAAATCGATCAAATGCCTTGTCCACAGAAGCTTTATGCGTGCTTGGGATCGCGGCGGCACGGTCCACAACTTCGCCCGCGCGGATCGCGGCGGCGCGGCCAAATACGACAAGGTCAATCAACGAATTGGACCCAAGGCGGTTGGCACCATGAACCGATGCACAGCCCGCTTCGCCGACGGCCATCAGGCCGGGCACAACAGCATTGGGGTCTTTCGCTGTGGGGTTCAAAACCTCACCAAAGTAGTTCGTTGGGATACCGCCCATGTTGTAGTGCACCGTCGGCAACACTGGAATCGGCTCTTTCGTTACGTCCACGCCGGCAAAAATCTTGGCGGATTCGGAAATACCTGGCAGGCGTTCGGCTAAAGCCTCTTTGGGCAAGTGGTTGAGGTTCAGGTGGATGTGATCCCCGTCTGTCCCCACACCGCGCCCTTCGCGGATTTCCATCGTCATGCAGCGCGACACATAATCGCGCGGAGCGAGGTCCTTATAGTTCGGGGCATATCGCTCCATGAACCGCTCACCCTCAGAGTTCGTTAGATAGCCGCCTTCACCGCGCGCACCCTCAGTGATTAAACAGCCAGAGCCGTAAATACCGGTTGGGTGGAACTGAACAAATTCCATGTCCTGCAACGGCAACCCTGCACGGGCCACCATGCCATCGCCGTCACCTGTGCAGGTGTGGGCCGACGTGGCGCTGAAATAGGCACGGCCATAACCGCCAGTTGCCAGAACGACCATCTTGGCGTTGAAGACATGCATCGTGCCATCATCAAGCTTCCAGCACACTACGCCAGTGCAGACGCCATCATCGGACATGATCAGATCAATTGCGAAGTATTCGATGTAGAAC
>CAYOSK010000038.1:0-19855 GCA_964406585.1 uncultured Octadecabacter sp.
GCCGCGCCCCTGCCAGCCGCGCCAGCCAAGGTTGAAGCCCGTCAGCTGCCACAGCCCGTCGAGGCCAAGGCACCCGGGCATGATAGGATTTCCGGGAAAGTGACAATCAAAGAACCAAAGGTCTGGTGTGATGTCGAATTCTGCCAAAACGTGGCCCTTGCCGTGTGCGCCGCCATCACCCGAAATATCCGTAATCCGATCCATCATGAGCATCGGAGGTTCAGGAAGCTGCGCGTTGCCATCACCAAAAAGCTCACCGCGGGCACATTTCAAAAGGTCGTCACGATCAAAGCTGGTTGGGTATTGGGACATAAGGGCCGTCTTTCGTTGCTTAGTGGGCGTTTGTGCCTGTTAGCACCGCCAAGAGATTAAGAGCAAGTCCACGCTGAGGTGCGACCCATACGACCGATGTACATTTGACATTGAAAAGACAGTGAGAACGCCCATATGTTAGAGGCGTAAAACGTAGGAAACCCAATGACGGAAACGTTGACATCTGACCAACATGACCGCGGCATAGAATGGCTCGCCGGAGCGGACCTGCGCCCAACGCGGCAGCGTGTGGCCTTGGCAGGTCTTCTTGTCGGGGATGGACGTGATCGCCATGTCACCGCCGAAAGCCTGTTTGAAGCAGCTGCACGGACGACTGGAAAGGTATCCTTGGCAACGGTCTATAACACGTTGCGTGCATTCTGCGATGCGGGGTTATTGCGCGAAATAACCGTGGATGGATCGAAATCCTATTTTGATACAAACATGTCTGACCACCCCCATTTCTATTGGGAAGACGACAATCGATTATCCGATGCGCCTGCGGATCAACTTGAAATCGCGCGCGTACCGGACGCGCCAAAAGGCGCGGAAATTGCATCTGTCGATGTTGTGATCAGATTACGTCGCAGCTGACTGCCCGCCGGTTGACGTAAGGAAAACCGGAATTGGCAACTGGCGCGTGACGTCTCTAGGCTGACCTCATTAGAATCAGGGTCACTCTATTTTTAGACCCGCAAGACGATTTGGGGTTTAAAATGTCACAATTACAAAGAGATGAACTGGTGCAATCCTACCACCGCGTGCGCACAGCTCTCGGGGTTTTGGGGATGCTCCTGCCAGTGTTCTTGATCGTAGCAGGACTAACCGACACACGCATCGAACCATCGATTAGTGATTTCTATCATACGATATATCGCGATATTTTTGTCGGCACGATGATCGCGATTGGTGTGTTTCTGTTTACGTACCGCGGCTACCGCCGAGAACCCGGCGAATGGATTGATGACGATTGGTTGGCCACGGTCGCCGGGGTGGCGGCGGTTGGGCTGGCGATGTTTCCAAATGAAAGCCCGACCCAACAGATGGCCACTTTGACACAGCGTTTGGTCGGTATGGATGCAAGTCCGCTGTTCCATTATGCGTCCGCTTTGATCTTTTTTGCCTGCTTGGCAGCGTTTTGCCTCGTGAAATTTGCGCGCTCTGCAAAACCGGCGCGGCGTCAGATTTACCGTGGCTGCGGCTGGATCATCGTTGCATCCTTGATTGCTATCTTTGTGGCTTCAGCGTTCAAGATTGCGGGTGGGCCAGCCGGCAAAGCGATTGTTGTGGATTACAATCTGGTGTTTTGGTTCGAAGCCATCGGCATTTGGGCCTTTGGGTTCAGTTGGTTGGTAAAAGGCAAGGCAGATTTGGCGGTCGCAACGCGGGTTGCCTCATTGCGTCAAATCTCGCGCCCGCGCACTCAGGTTCAGCCTATCGAGAACGGAAAAGGCTGAATTGCGCCCCATCTTTCACGTTGCATTAACCTCAACGTGGGCAAAATCGGGTATGACAAAATATGCCCCCTTGCCCCGCCCGTTGGCCCAACCGGCCTATGTTTCAGTCGCGCTTAGCCTTCAGGACCCGTCGAGCGAAATCCTGTTGCGCCACAAACGCCTTTTGCGCGATTGTGTTGCATTGGCCCAACAACGCTGGTCGTTTGACATAGAAGCCGCAGTTGTACTGCCTGATGAATTGCAAATGTTGTGCCGATTTGATGACGCGCAATTCGATGTGGCAAGCGTCATAAAATTGGTGCGTGCCGCCTTTGCACGCCACGCGGTCCCATCCGATACGGCCATTTGGCACGATCATTCAAAGGTAGAGGAGGTCGAGCCGCATTTGGTTGCACGACATTGCCGCAGAATCGAAAACGCGCCAGTGCGGGCCGGATTGGCGCGCAGTCCACAGGATTGGCCGCACAGTTCCATCCACCGAAGCGCGGCGCAAAGCAGCCATTTAGGGGCCGATGTGGCCTAGTCAGAAAATTTGATCAAAACCATTGGCCAGGTTCCATCAACCCTAGGTCTAGCAATTGCTGACTATGCCAATGAAAGGGAGTGGAATTGTGCCATTTGAAGGTTTCAATTTCGAACGTAGATCCAGGGTTGCGTTTTAGCGCCTTGGCTGTTCGGAACGAACAAATGGCCGCAGTGATATTGTGATGCCATGGACAAGCGTAGGTGTTGTATTCGGGATCGTTGAACATGTGGTCCGGATGAAACACCAACCCGGGCTTGTTTCTAAACAACGCAACCCGGTCGATGCGGCGGCGCGGGATCGGAATATGTTCTTCAAACCGCCAGCGCAGCCCGCCAAAGAAATCCAATTGCCGATCCAGATCGTTGTTCCAGCGATCCTTGCGGGCCAAGGCATAATATCCAGTTTTATCAAGATGGGCGTCTTCGATGCTCACGGCGTTGGGGTGGTCGTACAAATCGCCACTGTATAGATCGACAACATAGGTCAGGATCGTATCTCGCCGTTCTTCGACGTTAAACGCGATCATTTCACCGACGGTTCGATGTTCACTAAACGGGTGGAACAAAAATTCTGCATTGAAGCAATAGTAGATCCAAATGTCGCCGGTCGCCTTCATGACGGCGTTCATCGCCGTTTCCAGCGCCCCATCCACAAGCATATTATAGCTGACGCGGATGATTTTCTCAGCGACGTCATCGGCAATCGTGAATTCAGGCATGGCAAAAACGACAGTGTGCCGAAACCCAGCGTCAAGATGATGGCGGATCGTCGTATCCAGCTCAACCTCATCTTCCGCAAAAATAAGCGCAACAGGTCCCTTGGCTAATTTCGCCACGCCAACGTTCAGAAAGGATTCAAGGGTTTCGTGATGGATCATTTTTGTGCTCTGCCTGATTGGGGTTAATGTCGGGTAATTCCCGCTTCATTGCAAGCAGGGTGGGGCTGCGTTACATGCAAGCCGATCAACCGGAGAGCTGCCCAATGTCCGATCCCAAAAAGCTGTTTATCAAGACCTATGGTTGCCAGATGAACGTCTATGACAGTGAACGCATGGCCGAAGCGCTGGGCGGGCAGGGGTATGTTGAAACCAAGACAGCCGATGATGCTGACATGATTTTGTTGAACACATGCCACATCCGCGAAAAAGCGGCCGAAAAGATTTATAGCGAATTGGGCCGCTTCAAAGGTCTAAAAGCCGCAAACCCAGATTTGAAAATTGGGGTCGCCGGGTGTGTCGCGCAGGCGGAAGGCGCAGAAATCATGAAACGCCAACCGATGGTGGATCTGGTCGTTGGCCCGCAAAGCTATCACCGCTTGCCAGCAATGGAACAGGCCGTCGCGGGCGGTGCCAAGGCGCTAGACACGGATTTTCCTGAAGACGATAAATTCGAAACCCTCAAGACGCGCGCCAAAATCAAACGCGGTCCAACGGCATTTTTGACGGTCCAAGAAGGCTGTGACAAATTTTGCGCCTTTTGTGTTGTGCCTTATACGCGCGGTGCCGAAGTCAGCCGTCCGGCTGATCGTATCATACGCGAAGCACAAGAATTGGTTGAAGCTGGCGTTAAAGAAATCACGCTTTTGGGCCAAAACGTGAACGCATATCACGGCCATGATGGCGGTTTAGCTGGCTTAATTTGGGCTTTGGACAGGGTCGATGGGCTGGAACGCATCCGGTTCACAACGTCCCATCCCAATGACATGGATGACGCGCTGATTGACGCGCATGGCACCTGCGACAAGCTGATGCCATATCTTCATTTACCTGTGCAATCAGGCTCTGACCGGATTTTGAAGGCCATGAATCGCAAACATACGCGCGATCAGTATTTCAAACTGATTGATCGGATTCGCAGCGCACGGCCTGATCTTCTGCTTTCGGGTGACTTCATTGTTGGTTTCCCGGGCGAAACAGATCAGGATTTTGAAGATACCATGGATCTGATCCGCCATGTCCATTATGGGCAGGCCTATTCGTTCAAGTATTCTACGCGTCCGGGCACACCAGCCGCGGAGAAAGAACAGTTGCCAGATGATCTCATGACAGAACGATTGCACCGGATGCAGGCGCTTTTGGGGGACCAGCAGCGTGCAACTCAGGACAGTATGATCGGACAAACGGTAAAGGTTCTGTTTGAAAAGGCTGGACGTGAAACCGGACAGATGATCGGCAAATCCGAATACCTTCACGCGGTGTTTGCGGATGCCACGGATGTACAGATTGGCGATTTGCGGGACGTCCGGATCACGAAATCTGAAAGAAATTCCCTAGGTGGCGAAATCTTGTAGGTCGGACGACGACCACAACAACGCTGCCTAAAGCCTTGACTGTGAGGCCCAATCTGACTTGTCCACAGGGCGAATTCGGCTGTTTGCCCATAAATAGGGCATTTAGTCCTACCATATATGGTGATTTTTTCTTCCAATCTGACTAAAAATTGCTAATCATAGGAAGATAATGTGATTTAACGTCTAGCGGGGGGCACCAACGGTGTCCGAAGTATTTAGGGACAGACAGAGGAAGAGGCTGTGGCAACAATGAAAATGAAAACGGGCAAGACAGCATTTGCGGGGATCGCTGCCGCGTTCGCAGCTGCGGTGATGATGGCAACACCTGCCGCTGCGCAGCAAACGATCACGGGTCAAAGCTATGAGCCAACAATCTGGGTCGATCCGGATGGCTGTACGCACTGGGTCATGGATGATGGTTTTGAGGGCTACATGTCCCCGCGCCGCAACCGCGATGGGTCTCCGATCTGTATGCGCTCTGACATTTGCGGCGTCATTCCAACAGATACGCTGTTTGAAAACAACGAACCTTGGATTTCAAACGCGGACAAACAGCGTTTGATGGCGTTCTTTCAGCAGGCCAATGCATTTGGCTTTTTGATTTATGGACACACCGACAGCAACGCGTCTGACGAATACAACATGGCGTTGTCCAACCGTCGCGCCAACATGGTTGCGGGAATTGCGCAGGACGCAGGCACACGTGTTGTTGATGTACGCGGCTTCGGCGAACGTCGCCCGCGTGCAGACAATTCGACCCACGCTGGCCGCGCGGAAAACCGCCGCGTCGAAATCTATTGCATTCGCTAAGGAGCAGAAACGATGAACTTACTTAAAATCACTGCCCTAAGTATCGCGGGTTTGTCTTTGACAGCTTGTGGCGACGCGGCAATCAACACAGTCGCAGCGCTTGGCATCGAAGGCGGCAACCGTACAGGTGCGGAACGCTTTGTAGACGCAGGGCGCGACGAGAAATCATTGACCCAACTTGTTGCCGGCATCTGGGTGGATCCGAATGGATGCGACCACTGGATCATCGATGACGGGATCGAAGGCTACCTGTCCGAGCGTCTGACACCGGATGGCCGCCCCGTGTGTTCCGGAATCGCGCCGCCGTCTACAGCGGTAGGTCCGTTCAACAACGGTACGAATATTCCTGATCCGCTGTGATCTTGGGCAATTGAACAGTAATAAAGGCCGCAGCATCCGCTGCGGCCTTTTTTCGTGACGGCTTTGTGAAATATGGCAATGTCCGCTTGCGCCTTATCCGCGATGTTGCCACCATTGGATAAACACAAACACCGGAGAGTTGATTGGCCCTCAAGACCGATTCAGGCACGCTGCCCCCAACCCCCTACGAAGTAGACGCTCCCCCCGTGGTCGTCGAATTCCCTGACAATTTCTTGTTGATTGACCTGTGCGGCGAACATGACCGCAATCTTGCGGATGTCGAACTTAAACTCGGTGTGCAAATCGTGCGGCGGGGCAATCAATTGTCGATCCACGGCGAACCGGCGGCAGCCGCTGAAGCGGGCGAAGTTCTAAGCGCCCTATATGAACGCCTCGAAGCGGGCCGCGCCGTTGAACCGGCAGATATTGATCGCGAAGTGCGCATGGGATTGTCCGAAAAAGGCACGGGAACCCCTGTCGGCGATCAGATGGATATGGGCGGTCTCGGGGATCGTGTCGAAATCAAGACCCGCAAAAAGCTTGTTGAACCCCGAACGGCTGCGCAGAAGGCCTATGTTAAGTCCTTGTTCAAAAATGAACTGGCATTCGGCATCGGGCCTGCAGGGACCGGAAAAACCTATCTGGCTGTTGCGGTTGGTGTGAACCTGTTTATCGGCGGGCACGTAGACAAAATTATCCTGAGCCGGCCAGCGGTCGAAGCAGGCGAAAAGCTCGGTTATTTGCCGGGCGACATGAAAGACAAAGTCGATCCCTACATGCAGCCGCTCTATGATGCACTTGGAGATTTTCTGCCACAAAAGCAGGTTGAAAAACTGATCGAAGAAAAGAAAATCGAAATCGCGCCGCTTGCTTTTATGCGGGGGCGCACGCTTAGCCGTGCGTTTGTCGTTCTGGATGAGGCCCAAAACGCTACAACAATGCAAATGAAAATGTTCCTCACGCGTCTTGGGGAAGGGTCCCGCATGGTGATTACGGGCGATCGTACCCAGATCGATTTGCCGCGCGGCGTATCCTCCGGCTTGCGTGATGCAGAACGTCTTCTCGCCAACATCCCGAAAATTGATTTCAATTACTTCAGTTCCAAGGACGTGGTGCGCCATCCACTTGTGGCGGCGATCATTGAAGCCTACGAAGCTGATGATCCAAAATAGGATGCCCCGTTTTCTTTGGTTTTCAAATACTTCGGGGGGACGGGGGCAGGCCCCCGTTTTCGTAGCGTGACAGTCACGCTCGACATTTTGATCGAAGATGAACGTTGGGTCTTGGATGGCATTGCACAGCGCGCCGTCAATGCAGCCTTGATAGGGGTCGGGCTAGACCCAAGCGCCTTTGAAATCAGCCTTCTTGGATGTGGTGATGCGCGCATCGCTGCTCTGAACGCAGATTTTCGCCAAAAGGGTCAGCCGACCAATGTGTTGTCTTGGCCTTCTGCCGAACGGGGCGCGATGGCGGATGGCGAAATGCCTGTGCCACCTCAGTTGCCCATGGACGCTGAACTTGGCGATATTGCTATATCCTATGACACCTGCGCGCGGGAAGCCGCCGATGCGGGCAAGCCTTTGAAGGACCACGTGACCCATCTTATTGTGCACGGCACCTTGCATTTGTTGGGTTTTGATCACGTTCGCGATGGTGATGCGGCCATTATGGAGGGGCTCGAGTCAGAAATACTTGGCAAACTGGACATCCCTGACCCATATTTGTAATGACTTCACCTTGGCCACACCGTTTTGTGCGCCGTTTAGAAAACAGGACCAAATGGGCGATACGACAGACGGATCTTCGAGCGCGGCGCAAAGCGCGCAGGGCGACTCCCAACCAACAACGAGTGAACGCGGGTTTTTTGGCCGCATAGTCGAGGCCCTCAGCCCGTCCGACACCCCCGAAAATGTGCTACCCACAGCAGGGTATGCCCCGCCCACAGAGGCGCGCGGCATGATGAACCTGCGTCGGATGCGGGTCGAAGACGTTATGATCCCCAAGGCGGATATTGTGGCCGTTGCCGTTACAATTTCGCGCGATGATCTGGTCCAGGTTTTTCGCGAAGCAGGTCTGACACGACTGCCCGTATTTGATGGAACTTTGGACACGCCTATCGGTTTTGTTAACCTCAAGGATTTCGCGCTGACCCATGGGTTCAATGGCGAATCCAAAACCTTTGCGTTGCGCGATTTGGCGCGCACATTGTTGTTTGTTCCGCCGTCCATGCCGTTAGGGGTGTTGCTGCAAAAGATGCAGGCGGAACGGATCCACATGGCGTTGGTGATTGATGAATACGGCGGCACTGACGGTCTGGTGACCATTGAAGATCTGATCGAACAGGTGGTCGGCGAAATCGAAGACGAACACGATGCCGACGAACATATTCTTTGGACACAAGAAAAACCCGGCGTTTACATGGTCGAATCCAAGGCGCCTCTCGATGATTTTGAGGCCGAAATCGGAATGCCGCTGACCGAGCATGAAGGGATCGATGAAGAAGACATCGAAACACTTGGTGGGTTGGTGTTCATGCTGGCCGGTCACGTCCCAGCACGCGGCGAAGTCATCAAACACCCCGAAGGTCCGGAGTTCGAGGTGGTGGAAGCCGATCCACGGCGCATCAAACGCCTTCGTGTGCGTGTGACGGGTTCTGGCGCGGCCAGTTCAGGTGGCTAAACTACACCCAAGCAATTTGGTGTCTAAGTTTTGCGAATTTCCGCGCTTTGCCCGTGTTCTGATGCCGGTTGCCCTCGGTGTCATTGCGGCACTGGGGCATGATGGCTGGGCGGGTGGCTTTGCGCCGCTGTTCGTTGGATTTGTGATTGCGTTCTTGATTGTGCCACTTGTACGGCGCGGCGCGCTGGGATTTGGTTGGCTGTTTGGCCTTGGATATTTTGCCGTTACCTTGCGTTGGATCATTGAACCATTTCTGGTTGATGTGGCCCGACACGGCTGGATGGCGCCGTTTGCCATTCTGTTGATGGCAGGGGGATTGGCGGTATTTTGGGCGGTCGCGTTCTGGGTAGCCCGTGTGTTTGCGGGGCCACGCGCGACGGTCATGTTGTGGCTGCCCGTGACCATTGCGGCAGTTGAACTGGCCCGGGGTCATGTGTTCACGGGATTTCCGTGGGGCCTGCCGTCTTATGTCGTGATCGGGTCTGTTGGGGATGTCTGGTTTGCATGGCTCGGCCCATATGGCACCACCTTTGGCGTCGTTGCGGTTGCGGGAATGACTGCGTTTTGTCTTTTTCGCGGCTGGACCATGATTTGGCCGGGGCTCGTCGGTGTCTTGTTTGCAACCCTCGGTCTACAGGGCCTGACTCCGCGCGCGCCGCTCATTGCGGCTGATGCCAAAACCGTTCGTCTGATCCAGCCCAACGCGCCGCAGCACCAAAAATGGGATCGCGATTGGATGGGTGTTTTTTTTGATCGTGCGCTGGATCAAACCCGCGGCGGATCCGCGCCCGATGTTGTGGTTTGGCCAGAAACATCTGTTCCGTCGTTGTTGGAATACGCTGATCCTTTGATCGCTGAAATATCCGCTGCGGCGCGGGGGGCACCTGTTGTGGCTGGGATCCAGCGGCGTACGCAGGACGCGTTTCATAATTCTGCGATCTTGATCGATGGCCCAACCACAATCAGTGATATTGCCGACAAGGCGCATCTTGTTCCATTCGGCGAATATATCCCGCTTGCGGCATGGCTCGAACCCCTTGGGCTTGGTACATTGGTGGAACAGGTGGCCGGGTTTGCGCCGGGCACAGGCGATGGTTTGATGCAGATCGACGGCCTTGGGCTGACCCGTGTATTGATCTGTTACGAAGGCATCTTCCCGGAAGAAATACAGCATGGCGATCAACGCGCGGATGTTCTGTTGATTATCACGAACGATGCATGGTTCGGCGGCGGGCCGGGCCCCCGCCAGCATCTTGTTCAGGCGCGTGCTCGGGCCATTGAACAGGGCCTGCCAGTCATCCGTGCTGCCAATACGGGAATTTCCGCCGTGATTGATGCGCGTGGCACAGTCTTAGATCAACTGCCGCTGAACACGGCCGGATACCTTGATGCGGCCGTGCCATCATCGTTACCGATCACGGTATATGCGCGGATTGGCGATTGGCCGCTATTTGTGTTGCTAATCCTCGCCATAGGATCTGGTGTTTTGCGCACAATGCGTAAATCCGTTGACGCGGTTGAATCGCAAGGTTAGGCGAAACGAAACAAAATCCGTCCACAACGGCTTCCTGACGTGGTTCGGCAACAAAATGGAGCAATCCCAATGGCACGCAGTAACTACACATTCACCTCTGAATCCGTCTCCGAGGGACATCCCGATAAGGTTTGCGATCGCATTTCAGACGCTGTTCTTGATGCCCTGATCGCAGTCGAACCCGAGGCCCGCGTGGCCGCGGAAACATTCGCGACGACCAATCAGGTCGTCATCGGCGGAGAAATTGGCCTGTCTGATCCTGCGCGCCTGACCGCAATGATGGGCGATATCGAACAGATCGCCCGCGATTGCATCAAGGACATCGGTTACGAGCAGGACAAGTTCCATTGGAAGTACTGCAACGTGTTGAATCTGTTGCACGAACAATCCGCGCATATTGCCCAAGGGGTAGACGCATCAGGCAACAAGGACGAAGGTGCCGGCGATCAAGGCATCATGTTTGGCTATGCCGTACGCGAAACGCCCGAACTTATGCCAGCGCCGATCCACTATGCACACGCGATTCTGCGCCGTTTGGCCGAAGTCCGAAAAAACGGGACCGAACCCACGCTTGGCCCCGATGCGAAGTCGCAACTGTCTGTGCGCTATGAAGACGGCGTGCCTGTTGGTGTGTCTTCGATCGTTTTGTCCACCCAGCATCTAGACGAAGATATGACCAGTGCCGATGTGCGCGCTGTGGTTGAACCCTACATCCGCGAAGTCATGCCCGAGGGTTGGATTGATGGGCAAACTGTTTGGCATGTGAACCCGACGGGTAAATTTGTCATTGGTGGACCAGATGGGGATGCGGGCCTAACGGGCCGTAAGATCATCGTTGATACATACGGTGGCGCAGCCCCCCATGGCGGCGGTGCGTTTTCTGGCAAAGACCCGACAAAGGTTGACCGTTCTGCAGCGTATGCGTCGCGCTATTTGGCCAAAAATATCGTCGCCGCAGGTATGGCCGATCGCTGCACTGTTCAGTTGTCTTATGCAATTGGTGTGGCAGCGCCCTTGTCGATCTATGTCGATACACATGGAACCGGCGACGTGGACGCCGCCGCGATTGAGGCTGCGATCCCGCAGGTCATGGACCTGACACCGCGCGGCATTCGAACGCATCTCCAGTTGAACAAACCGATCTACCAACGTACCGCCGCCTATGGTCACTTTGGCCGCGCACCCGAAGCGGACGGTGGATTTTCATGGGAAGCGTCAGATTTGGTCGAGGCGCTGAAAAAGGCGGTCTAGTGGTGCTTGGCATTAGGCGGCTTTTCGCAAAGATACAGCCGTCCAAGCGCCCGACTGAAATGCCAAAGCTCGACCCGCCTGACGTTATGGCAAGCCGGGTTGAGCAACAGCGCCTTGATGATTTGGCTGCATGGCAAAGGTTGAAGGCCAAAGGCCCTTTGCCCGAAAAAGTGACCCGGAGAGCGCTTGAAAAAATGCTGTCCGCGCGGGGGTATCGCAAGAAACGCATAGATCCGGACGTTTGTTTTCTGAAAGAAACCTCAGATCGGTCCGTGCTACTTTGGGTCCGACTGAAGACGTTCGGGCAAGAAGGGCACTATGCGCCATCCCAGCGCTTGACGGTCTCGGCCAGTGTTTGCACCGCAGAGTATGCTGCGGCTGAAGCTGAGGTGATGGGCGAGCCGCCCTCGCATATTATAACCATCGCCAGCACAGGTGAGTTGCGGTTCAAAGAGTTTATTCTAACGGCAGAACGGGCCCAAGAGATTTTTGATGACGTTCAGGCCAAGGCAATGGCGATTGATCTGGATGCTGTATTTGCCCAGTTTCGCGATTACGACCCCGCGCGGCCGGGCGCCGGCGGGCTGCGCCATCTTTGCGCGCTGGCTTTGGCAGGGGACGTGGACACATTGGATGGGTATGTGCGCCGCCGGATGGACAATGATCCGTGCGGTTTTGTGCCGTTCATCACGGACGACATGATCGCGCGCGCGGCCAAAATTGGCCATCGACATGGTTGAGATTGACGCGCGGCGCGGCTAAAGGGCTCGCATGACACACCCCACTCGCCCACACCGCAATTTCTATGGCCGCCTTAAGGGCAAGCATCTTAAGAAAAGCCAAGAAGGCTATCTTCAAGAAGATTTGGCGGCGCTGTCGCCGGGTGCTGTAGGTTGGGATGAAAATCCGACCCGTGATCCCCTTGATCTGGCAGAGCTGTTCGGGGGCCGTGAGGTTTGGCTCGAGGTTGGGTTTGGCGGTGGGGAACATGTAATCCATCAAGCGGCCCAGAATCCGGACGTCGGGATCATTGGCTGCGAACCCTACATCAACGGCGTCGCGATGCTGCTGGGCAAGGTGCGTAAGGCAAGCATTGATAACCTGTGCATCTACCCCGGGGATGTGCGTGACATGTTTGATGTTTTGCCCGACGCGTCGATTTCGAAGGCCTTTTTGCTGTATCCCGACCCTTGGCCCAAAGCGCGCCATCACCGTCGCCGGTTTGTGACGCCTGAGCATTTGGATCCACTTGCACGTGTCCTAAAACGCGGTGCGGAATTTCGAGTGGCCACTGATATTCCTGATTATGTGCGTCAAACGATGGAAGAGGTGCCCAAAGCCGGATTCGAGTGGTTGGCCCAGAACGCTCAGGACTGGCGCGATCCATGGGATGACTGGTTTTCGACCCGTTACGAACAAAAGGCGCTGCGCGAGGGGCGTCGACCGCACTACATGACGTTTCGTCGGACCTGATTTCGAAATTGCGACGTGCCATTCAAGGGCGTGGACCTTGGGCGCGCTGCGGTTTATCAGGCGCTAACAGTTTGCGAAGGACGAACCCCATGTCGAACCACGGTGACCCAATTCCTATGACATCGCGCAAAGGCGCCGCATTGCAAGGTGAAGCGCATGTGCCTGGTGACAAATCAATTTCACATAGATCTTTGATCTTGGGGGCGTTGGCTGTCGGTGAAACTAAAATCACCGGCCTGTTGGAGGGCCAAGATGTTTTGGACACCGGACGCGCGATGCAAGCGTTTGGGGCTGAGGTGATCAATCACGGGGCAGGGGCGTGGTCTGTTCACGGGGTCGGCGTTGGCGGGTTTGCTGAGCCGGACAATGTGATTGATTGCGGGAATTCCGGCACTGGCGTTCGGTTGATTATGGGGGCGATGGCGACTTGCCCAATTACGGTGACCTTCACAGGGGATGCATCATTAAACGGACGTCCAATGGGGCGTGTGACCGACCCGTTGGCGTTGTTTGGTACTGTGGCTGTCGGGCGCGATGGCGGGCGTTTGCCGATGACAATTGTAGGCGCCAAGGACCCTGTGCCTGTGCGCTATACCGTGCCTGTGCCGTCTGCTCAGGTGAAATCGGCAGTTCTGCTGGCCGGTTTGAATGCACCCGGTGAAACGATCGTGATCGAACAAGAGGCCACGCGCGATCATACTGAACGCATGCTTGCAGGCTTTGGCGCGGACGTGCAGGTCGAGCACACGGATGAAGGCCGGGTCATTACGTTGAAGGGCCAGCCAGAATTGCAGCCGCAAAGCATCGTTGTGCCGCGCGACCCAAGCTCTGCCGCGTTTCCTGTTTGTGCGGCGTTGTTGGCCGAAGGGTCTGACGTGTTGGTCCCCAATATTGGGCTAAATCCAACGCGCGCGGGTCTGTTTTATACGTTGCAAGACATGGGTGCTGATCTGACGTTTGAAAACATGCGCGAAGAGGGCGGCGAACCGGTGGCCGATCTGCGGGCGCGCTACTCACCCGATATGGTGGGGATCGATGTGCCCCCCGCGCGGGCGGCAAGCATGATTGATGAATACCCAGTTTTGTCTGTTGTTGCCGCCTTTGCCAAAGGTCAAACAGTCATGACGGGCGTCAAAGAATTGCGGGTCAAGGAAAGCGATCGCATTGATGCAATGGCGCAAGGGCTGCGTGCCGCAGGTGTAACGGTAGACGAAGGCCCTGATTGGTGGACCGTCACGGGGGCTGGGTTTGGCAATGTCGCCGGGGGCATCACCGCCGCAAGTCGATTGGATCACCGTATTGCCATGTCATTTCTTGTAATGGGCTTGGCGACGAATGCGCCGATGTGTGTGGATGATGGCGGGCCAATTGCAACGTCTTTCCCGATTTTCGAAAGCCTGATGGCGGACCTTGGGGCGAACATTACGCGCGCCGCGCTCTGATGAATTGGTCACGGCGCATTTCAGGAACAGTGGCTTTGGTGAGCTATCTTGTGATGGGCGCAATGACGTATTTCACGGTTCTGCCTGGGGCAGATGGGATGTGGCCGCCGGATTTTCATCTGCGTGGATATGATACGCCCAGCATCGCGGGGTTCGTCCAAAATATCCGCGATGAGGCGCGCGCGACCTATGAACTGATCCTAAATCTGTGGGACCGAATATTCATTGTGTCGCTTGCGATATGGTTGGCTTTGGTGGGCTGGCGTGGTGGATGGATGAAGTATGCGGTTGCCGGATTAGCCTTGGTTTACGCGTGCATTGATCTGGCGGAAAACGCGGCGATCTATCGTTTCGTGTCGATGTCCTTGTTAGATCCCGCGCTTATTGCGACGGCAAGTCATTTTACGATGGCGAAATTTGCATCGCTCTATTTATGCGTGCTTGTTCTGATCGTGCATCTCAGGAGATCAAGATGACCTTCATTGTCGCTATTGATGGCCCCGCGGCGGCGGGTAAAGGCACAATTTCAAAGGCGGTTGCGGCGCATTTTGGCTTTGCGCATCTGGACACGGGGCTGTTGTATCGCGGCGTTGGGGCAAAGGTATTGCACGGTGCTGATCCGCTTGAAGCGGCCCAGACGTTAGAACTGATCGACCTTGAAGGCGACCATTTGCGCACCCCGGATGTGGCCCAAGCCGCCAGCAAGGTGGCTGTAAATGCGCCGGTACGGGCGGCGTTGATCGCGTTTCAACGCGGGTTTGCAAACCGGGCTGGGGGCGCGGTTTTGGATGGGCGCGACATTGGTACTGTCATTTGCCCCACTGCGGATGTGAAATTGTTCGTGACGGCCAGCGCGCAAAAACGGGCACGACGCAGATTTGATGAATTGACAGCCAAGGGCATGGATTTGGTGTTCGACGATGTCTTGCATGACGTCCAAGTGCGCGACCAACGGGATCGCGAACGCGAGACCGCACCGCTCAAACCTGCTGAGGATGCCATCGTGATAGATACTTCAGATATGTCTGCTGAGATCGCGATAGATCATGCGATTGGGCATATCACACGTATCCGTTCACGCTGAGGTGCTTTGTGAGTGAACCATCCTCGCGTTAGGCTAAGGTGAACGTTCAAGGGGTCTGAAATGCTGCGTGTGCTTGTTTTGTCTTTGCTGATGTCAACGCCTGCAATCGCACAAGACGCGCCAATGACGCCTGAACGGCTTGTAGAGATCATTCAAGACATCGATCCTGATGCAACCGTGACCACTGGCGGCATTGAACTGATAATCCAAGATATTCCTGTGCTTGTTGTTTTTGCACCGGCTGCGGACCGCATGCGCGCAATGGTTCCCATCGCAAGCGTCGAAGACGTTACGCCGGATGAAATGGAACGTATGATGCAAGCGAATTTCGACACGGCCCTAGATGCCCGCTATGCAATTGCGCAAGGGCGTGTTTGGGGCGTGTTCATTCATCCGCTGGCTGCTTTGGAACGGGAACAGTTCTTGTCTGCTCTCGTTCAAACGGTCAATTTGGCACGCACCTATGGCACGCTGTATTCCGGTGGGGCGCAGGTTTTCGGAGGCGGAGACTCAGGGGAACTCTACCAAGGTCTACTTGAGGAACTGCTGGATCGGGGTCAGGACATTTAGCGTTCAGCGAACATACTATGTGGCCAATCAGCAAAACGAGCGGGCGTATCGCGAAAGGCGGTGATCATCTTGCACGTCGTCAAAGATGAGTTCGATGGTCGCTCAGGTTGGGTGGATCAAGGTGCGGAATCGCGTTGAACGACGTCACAAAGGTTCCTTCGGGTCGAATTCGAAACTTATGCAAAGATGAGTTGTAGATCGGCAGCAGAATATGCGCCATCTGATCGGTGCTCAGGCCCAAAGCGGCGCGCATCACCATCGAAATAACGCCGCCGGATGTTACGCACAGCACACGTTTGCCCGGCTTTGCAGCGTCTGAAAGTGCAGCTTGGATGCGGTTTTCAAATGTCGCGAAAGGTTCGGCACCATTGATCGTTGTTTGGTGCCAAGCAGCAAGCGTTTGTGGGATGTGTTTGGCAAAATCTTCTGGGGATTGGGGCGGAGCGACAGCAAGGGTGATTTCCATATCCCGAACCAGTGCGAAATACTCCATCTCGTTCAAACGTGCATCTGACAAGTGCGGCGCAAAACCCATGCCGTTCGCCGTTTCAAGATGGCGACGCATTGTGCCGGATAGGACCAGATCGAATGGCGCTTCGTGGTCGCGCATCCATGCACCAAGAAGGCCCGCTTGTTTATGGCCAAGTGCGGATAAGCGATCGTAGTCTTTTTCGTTTGTCGCGCTGGAATTGGCTTGGCCGTGGCGCACAAGGTATAGTTCACCCATTGAAATTCCTTAAGGGTTTGCGGTGAGGTCTTGCCAAAGGCGCGCCATGCCGTCCGCTTCGCATAGAGCCGCTTTTTCGAATCCGACGCGTATGTTGTCGGTTTGGTTTGAGATGTCGTATTGGCGGCAATCTCGATTTATTGCACGAATGGTTTCATGGACAGTCGGGTCTTGGAGGGGGCCGTTTTCAAGCTCTATCACAGCCTTCGCCCAAAGCACCCTTTGCTGTTGGGCCAGCGCCACACATGCACTGCCGTCGCTGTCGCACGGCACATCGGTATTGAGCGGAACGACGCCCTCGTCCGCCAGAATATCCGCGATCAGGGGCGCGCAATGGTTTTCGGGGAACGGTATGAACTCTTGCCAGTCCGCCAGGTCGGTGTTTTCACATCCGGTCCCCGCGGCAATGCGGGCTGCAATTGCCGTCAGACCTTGGTCTTCAAATGGCAATGCGCAGGTATTTAGATTTTCGCCCAAACAGGCCTGCGTCGCCGCAACGACGGCGCGTTTCAACACAAACGATTGTCGCATTAAATCATCGCAGCGCACTGCTAGATTTTGGGTGTCCGGCTCTGCTTGGCACGCAGCAAAGGCGGCCTCGTAGGTGAATAGGGTCACCTTGGGTATCCATTCGGCTGCGGCGATGGTGGGTGAAAAGATCAAGATTGCGACTATGCGAAACATGCCCGCACCATAGTCGCCCCTGCTGGAGGCGCAATCGGCACTGTGCTAGAAGCCAATCGACCCTGTGGACGAAAGCAAAATAATGTCTGATCTGAAAATTACATGCCCGAAATGTTCCAACGAAATCGAACTGACTGAACAACTTGCCGGGCCGATGTTGTCGGATTTGCGGCGTTCATTTGATGCAGAACTTGTGCGGCGTGATCAGCAAGCGGCCAAAGCATTGGCCGCCGCACAGGCGCAGGCCAAGCAAACTGCCAAAGAAGAAACCGCCGCGCAACAGATTGCATTGCAGGACAGGCTGAAAGAACAAGATGCCAAGCTGCGCGAAGCCCAAATCGCACAAGCAGCTGCCATGAAACGCGAACAAGAATTCAAAGACAAAGAGGCCGCTCTTGAGCTGACGTTGCAAAAACGCATGGCCGCCGAGCGTCCCGCGTTGGAAGAAAAATTAGCCAAAGAAGCGCAGGATAAGGCGTCATTGAAAGAAGCTGAGCAAGCCCAGAAAATTGACGCTTTGACCAAACGAATTGAGGATTTGCAGCAGCGCGCGACACAGGGATCGATGCAAACCCAAGGCGAGGCGGCGGAAATTGTTCTGGAAGATACCCTTGCACAGGCGTTTCCGATGGACGGGTTTTCGCCCGTTGCCAAAGGCATAAGCGGCGCAGACGTGCAACAGGACGTTATGGGCCATGGCGGGATCGCAGGACGCATTCTGTGGGAAAGCAAACGCACCAAGAACTGGACCGCCGGATGGCTGGCCAAGCTGCGTGATGATCAGCGTGCATCAGGCTGCGAAGTCGCGGTCATCACGTCTGCAGCACTACCAGATGGGATCGACAGTTTCGGGCTGATCGATGGCATTTGGGTTTGCGCCCCGCGCTATGCGGTGCCTTTGGCCACGTCCCTGCGCCACGGTCTGATTGATGTGGCCGGTGCCAAGGGGCGCGCGATGGGCCAAGAAACCAAGATGGAAATGGTCTATGACTATCTCACCGGAACCCAGTTTAAGCAGCGCGTGGATGCGATTGTGGAACGGTTCGAAGACATGCAGGACAACCTACGCAAAGAACGCGTGTTCATCGAAAAGCAATGGGCCTTACGGGCCAAACAGATCGATCTGGTGATTGCATCGACCGTGGGTATGCACGGCGATCTGCAAGGGATCGCGGGGCGGTCCATGCCCGAGATCGAGAGTGTTGAGGGGCTGATGATTGGCAAGGATGACGTCTGAATGAGCGAAGATATTTGGGGCAAAGACCTACTGAACGTCAAAGCACGCGGAGAGACGTTTACGAGCCTGATCAAATCAATCGACGACAGCAAGGTCATCTCGATTGAGGCTGGTTTCGGACGAGGGAAGACGTTTTTTCGGCAGGCTTGGGCGAAACATCTGAAAGCGGCAGGCGAGGTCGTGATCGAGATTGATGCGCAAAAGTCAGATCATTCGGGTGATCCGGTGGTGACGTTTATCGGGGCGTTGCATTGAATTTCGACATTTTTCGAACGAACCTATTGATTATCAAATGAATAAAGATACGCTTACTTTACCCAATATTTAAGGAGTCTAGAATGTCGTGCTCATGTGAAATGAAAAAGGTTGGCAGACGCCAAGAAACTGGCGAGGTTTCAGGAAAAACAAAATGGTATGCGGTTTTGAAGTGCTCCAAATGTGGGCGTGAGCAAACTGTACCAGAATAAGTTAACTTCGACCACTTGGGGTGTAAGGCAGATACAGGGGGAAATTATGCCCGTTTCAACAGTTCATGTGAACCGCAACGGATCACCAGCCGCAGGCTCTAAGGTCATGCTCTCGTTTTCTACAGGCGGTGTGACAGGCGCTGAATATACCGACCGTGATGGACGGGCTACAATCAGCCATACTGCGTCAGGAACAGCAACAGTATTCGTTGATGGTCGAGATCGAGGGACGATGCGTGCCCCTGGCACGATTGCTGTCGAGAAGTAACGGAGAATGGCAAGCCCTGATTGTGTAACCTGTGGGAAGCCCGCCCATTACTCATACAAATCCCTCGAAGATAAAGGGTTATACAAGACTGCTGCATGGGGTGTTTACCTTGCACACAGGTATGGGAGCAGCAGATTGCGCTGCTTGCGCTGTGTCGGGACTGAAAACTGTGTTTCCTGTGGCAAGGAGCTTGGAAAAGTATGTGCTTTATCCGATGGCAAGGACGATGTGCGGAGCTGCTTCTGTGGCACGGAATTTTGTGTCGATTGCGTGACGCAGGAGTTGTCTAGATCACCCTCTAAATCGTCTGCTTTGCAAGCGTCTAAGAGGGAAACGAATAATAGGCTATTCCGTTTCTTCTTTTTTGCCTTTCCTGTCTTGGCGATTCTTATGTTGCAGTTTCGAGGGGGAGACCCAAACCTAGAATGGTGGGTCTTGGGGATGGGAGCAGGTTGGGTAATGACGATCATAGCTTATCTGACATCAAAATAATCAGTATCCACCAAAGTTGATGTTACGAACATCTTTGAGAGCTGCGTCCCACTTTGACACTTTGTAGTAAAGCACACGCTCTACCGGATAGAGCTTGATGCCATCGTGTTTGCCGGTGCGGATGATCTGCTTGCCTTCACCGATCCGCATTATGTCCTCGGATTGCAGGACAGGGTGCTTGTGATCATTCACG
>CAYOSK010000039.1:0-19574 GCA_964406585.1 uncultured Octadecabacter sp.
AAGTCATAAAGAACGGAACAATCGTCACCCATGACCTGACTTACAAGGCGGACGTATTGATTGAAAAGGGTGTGATCGCCGAGATCGGACCAAACCTGAAAGGTGATGAAGACCTCGACGCGACGGGATGCTACGTCATGCCCGGCGGGATTGATCCGCATGTGCATTTGGAAATGCCGTTCATGGGGACCTATTCTTCGGATGACTTTGAAAGCGGGACACGCGCCGCGCTGGCGGGCGGCACAACGATGGTTGTGGATTTCTGTTTGCCCAACCAAGGGGAAAGCCTTCTTGATGCGATCAAGCGTTGGGACAACAAATCGACCCGTGCCAATTGCGATTATTCGTTCCACATGGCGGTGACGTGGTGGGGCGAACAAGTGTTCGAAGACATGAAGACTGTCATCCAAGATCGCGGGATCAACACATTCAAGCATTTCCTTGCCTACAAGGGCGCCTTGATGGTGAACGACGATGAGCTTTACAGTTCGTTCAACCGCCTTGCGGAACTTGGCGGGATTGCCATGGTCCATGCCGAGAACGGGGATGTGGTTGCCGAACTGTCCGCCAAACTACTGGCGCAAGGAAACACAGGCCCCGAGGCGCACGCCTATTCGCGGCCGCCGCAAGTTGAGGGAGAGGCGACCAACCGGGCCATTATGATAGCCGATATGGCGGGTGTGCCATTATATGTCGTCCACACATCCTGCGAAGAATCCCACGAAGCCATCCGGCGTGCGCGCCAGCAAGGCAAACGTGTTTGGGGCGAGCCGTTGATTCAGCACCTGACGTTGGACGAGTCTGAATATTTCAACAAAGATTGGGATCACGCGGCGCGGCGTGTCATGTCGCCGCCGTTTCGCAACAAGCAGCACCAAGACAGTCTTTGGGCGGGGCTGCAGGCCGGATCATTGTCGGTTGTGGCTACGGATCACTGCGCGTTCACAACAGAACAAAAGAGGTTTGGCGTGGGGGATTTCACAAAGATCCCCAATGGCACCGGCGGACTCGAAGACCGTTTGCCGATGCTTTGGACACACGGCGTTGCCACAGGCCGTTTAACAATGAACGAATTTGTCGCCGTAACATCAACCAACATCGCCAAAATCCTGAACTGCTATCCAAAGAAGGGTGCTATTTTGGTGGGTGCTGATGCGGATATCGTTGTCTTGGATCCGCAAAAGGAAAAGACAATCACGGCCGATGCGCAGCAATCAGCAATCGATTACAATGTGTTTGAGGGCCAGAAGGTTAAAGGGCTGCCGCGCTTTACGCTGACGCGAGGCGTTGTCGCTGTGCATGACGGCGAAATCCGCACCCAAGAAGGCCATGGGACGTTTGTCAAACGGGACGGCAACGGGGTGACCAACAAGGCGCTGTCGAGCTGGAAAGAGCTTACTGCGCCGCGTCCTGTTGAACGTTCGGGTATTCCGGCAACTGGAGTCTAATGTAATACAATGCCGCCTTGGCCAGTTCTACTTGATGTTATTGCAGATGTGGCCGCGATTTGCGCCGCATTTGCCGTTATCGCAACCGCACGGTTTGTGTGGCGCCAAACCCGCCTTCAGGCGCAGGGACAAAACAAGGATGAACGCCGGTTCCTGCGTGAGTCCATTTTTGTGGTGCATGATACGTTACAGGGGGAGCAGTTTCGCAATGCGCGCCTGAACTTCTTTGGACAAGACCGGCACAAATTGGATTTCGGCAATCTTGACGACAGCGACCGAGGACGCGCGCGGTACATCCTAAGCGTCTATGGGCTGCTTGCGGGGCTTATTGAACATGACGCGATCGACGAGGATGTTGCGCGTGGGTATTGGAAAACCGCGCTTTATCGCGATTGGGACCGGTTGGAGAATTTCGTCAGTGGTGAACGCCTGCGCACTGGGCGTGGGCGCACATTTGAGGATAGCGAACAGATGGTGGCCCGCTGGAAAAAGGCGGATGCAGCATGAGCGCAGTTATTTCGGCAACCGGTCTTGATCTTACGTTTGAAACCAATGACGGCCCCGTCCATGCCCTGCGCGATGTATCGTTGGACATCAACAAGGGCGACTTTGTTTCCTTCATCGGGCCGTCCGGTTGCGGCAAAACGACGTTCTTGCGCTGTATCGCGGGGCTTGAAACTCCAACTGGTGGCGACATCAGTGTGAACGGGATGACACCAGATGAGGCACGCCGCGCGCGGGCCTATGGCTATGTGTTTCAGGCGGCGGGGCTTTATCCTTGGCGCAGTATCGCTGGTAACATTCGACTGCCCTTAGAAATTATGGGGTTCACAAAGGCGGAACAGGCCGAACGTGTGGCCCGCGTGTTGGACCTTGTTGATCTAAGCGGATTTGACAAAAAATTCCCGTGGCAGCTGTCGGGCGGGATGCAGCAACGCGCATCCATTGCGCGCGCCTTGGCCTTTGATGCGGACATTTTGTTGATGGATGAACCGTTCGGGGCGTTGGATGAAATCGTTCGGGACCATCTGAACGAACAGCTTTTGCAGCTTTGGGCACGGACGGAAAAGACCATTGGTTTTGTAACCCATTCGATCCCCGAAGCCGTTTACCTTTCCACCAAGATCGTCGTCATGTCCCCGCGTCCGGGGCGGATTACAGATGTGATCGATAGCCCACTCCCGCGCGAGCGGCCCTTGGATATACGCGACAGCGCCGAATTTATTGACATCGCCCACCGCGTTCGGGATGGGCTACGCGCCGGACATAGCGAGGTCTAGATGGCAGTTCCGCAAGACCCCGCAATCCCTTACGCGAAGGCGGTAACCCGCCAAGAAGCTGTCAATGCGGCCCGACGGGCGGCACCCAATAAAAGTTACCCAATCTGGAGCCTTTTGATCGGGATCAGTTTGATTGCATTAACGATCTTCCAGTTTCGCGAAAACGAGCCTTCTTCAAATTTCCTTTTTCTCGCAGCCGGCGTGGTCAACATTTGGATTGGCTTTTGCGGGTTGAAGGCGAAACGCCCATGATGGGTCGGGTTTTCCCAGTGCTAAGTGTCGTAGCGACAATTCTGGCGATTTGGACCCTCGCCGTTGTCCCAATGAACGCGCATTTGGCAGCTGACATGGCCGCGCGTGCCGATATCGACGTGGTCCCGTCAGAACCGGGGGCGCGTCAGGACATGACGGGCCTTGCGCTTGCGATTAAGAACCCAACTGCCGCGGTGATGACATACACGCTAGATCGCCCCCGATTGCCGTCGCCCCATCAGGTTGCGGCGGAAATGTATGATACGATATTCACCAAACCACCCACGTCGCGGCGGTCGTTGGTTTATCACGCGTGGGTGACGTTATCCGCGACTTTGTTGGGGTTTGTGATTGGCACAACGCTGGGCATTCTTTTGGCTGTTGGCATTGTGTACAACAGAACAATGGACAAATCGGTGATGCCTTGGGCAATCACCAGCCAAACCATCCCGATCCTGGCCCTTGCGCCAATGATCATTGTCATGTTGGGCGCGATTGGCATTCAGGGACTGCTCCCGAAATCGGTGATCTCGGCCTATCTCTCTTTCTTTCCGGTGGTTGTTGGCATGGTCAAAGGGCTGCGCGCGCCGGACAGTATGCAACTTGATCTTTTGCGCACCTACAGCGCGAGTTCAAACCAAGGGTTTTGGAAACTGCGGTTGCCCGCCTCAATGCCCTATTTGTTTGCGTCTTTGAAAATTGGAATTTCCGCAGCGCTGGTTGGTGCGATTGTCGGTGAACTGCCGACGGGTGCGCGGGCTGGATTTGGTGCGCGGATGTTGGTGGGGGATCAATATGGGCAACCCATGGTCACATGGGCCGCCTTGTTTGGGGCCGCAATTACGGCGGCGGCCCTTGTCGCGTTTTTGACGTTCGTCGAAAGGCGCACACTGCGCCGGATGGGAATGGTATAATGGCCTATGTGTTTGCCATACTGATTTGGGCCACCGGCTGGTGGATCAACGCGCGGCTTGCCCATAGCGCGGCATCCGACACGCGACTGGTGAGCCTATTGATCCCAGCAATATTCGGTCTGACCATCATTGCGATGTGGGAAATTTTGGTCCGGATGTTGGGTATTTCCCCCGTTATCTTGCCGCCCCCATCCGACATTGCAGCACGGTTTGCCACATCGATCCCCACGCTATGGGCGGATTTCGAACAAACGATCCTAAAAGGCGCCATGACAGGGTACGTCGTTGGCATGCTGGCAGCGTTCGGGGTCGCCCTCCTCGCGGATCGATCACCGTTCTTAACCAAAGGAATTCTTCCGGTCGGGGCGTTCATGGCCGCGCTTCCTATCGTGGGGACCGCGCCCATTTTCGTCAAATGGCTGGGGAGCGATTGGCAGTCTAAGGCTGCAGTTGTCGGGGTCATGGTATTTTTCCCGATACTTGTGAACACGGTCGCGGGTTTGAAAGATACATCCGCCATGCAGCGCGACCTTATGCGGACTTATGGCGCGGGGTATTGGCCAACGCTGTTCAAACTGCGCCTGCCCGCCGCGCTGCCGTTTATTTTCAACGGTCTGAAGATCGCGACCACACTTGCCCTAATTGGCGCCATTGTTGCTGAATTTTTTGGCTCTCCGACTGTCGGGATGGGATTCCGCATTTCTACATCGGTTGGTCAACTTGCCTTGGATATGGTGTGGGCTGAAATTGTGGTCGCCGCACTGGCCGGATCGGCATTTTATGGGGCGATGGCATTAATCGAAAAACGGGTGACGTTCTGGCACCCGTCACAACGATAAGACCCCGGCACACCGGGGCAAAATTGAAACTGACACTGGAGGTCAAAATGAAGAACTATCTTACAATCGCAGCTCTCGCGGTGGGCGTTGGCGGGGCCGCACATGCCGACGGACACGCCAATGATGTCACCTTGCAACTGCAATGGGTCACACAAGCGCAGTTTGCGGGCTACTACGTCGCGCTCGATAAAGGGTTTTACGACGACGAAGGCCTGAATGTGACCATCCTGCCGGGTGGACCGGACATCGCACCACCCCAAGTTTTGGCCGGTGGCGGCGCGGACATTATGCTGAATTGGATGCCATCTGCGCTGGCAGCGCGGGAAAAGGGCCTGCCGGTGGTGAATATCGCCCAGCCATTTACGTCATCAGGTCTGATGCTGACCTGCTGGAAAGACACGGGCATCGAAAGCGTCGAAGATTTCCGCGGCAAAACAATTGGCGTGTGGTTCTTTGGCAATGAATACCCGTTCTTAAGCTGGATGAGCCAAGTCGGCATCCCGACCGAGGGTGGTGAAGATGGCGTCACGGTCCTCAAGCAAGGGTTCAACGTTGATCCGCTTTTGCAACGCCAGGCCGATTGCATTTCCACGATGACGTACAACGAATACGGTCAGGTTCTGGATGCGGGCGTTGATCCGGACGAATTGGTGACGTTCAAATACGAAGACCAAGGTGTCGCCACGCTGGAAGACGGTATTTATGCGTTGGAAGACAACCTTGAAGATCCTGTGTTCGTAGACAAAATGGTGCGCTTTGTGCGCGCATCGATGGAAGGCTGGCGTTATGCAGAAGCCAACGTTGACGAAGCCGCAGCGATCATCATGGAATACGATGAAACCGGCGCGCAGTCAGAAGCCGCACAGGCCCGCATGATGGGCGAAATCGCAAAATTGACCGCAGGCGGTGACGGTGCGCTTGATGTCGCTGCATATGAACGCACCGTGGCAACATTGCTGGCTGGCGGGTCAGATCCGGTCATCTCGGCTGAGCCAGAAGGCGCGTTCACAACGGCCATTACAGATGCCGCGCTGAACTAGGCACGTCTGTTGATTGAATAGCCCGCCCGCAGTTGCCTGCGGGCGGGTTTTTTGGGACCCTACCCTAACCATGCAGCCACCAATAGGCGAACAAGACGCTTGAATAGGTCAGGTCAACCGCGCAGCACCCCAGCGTGTACCAGCTGAAAAACGGAACGCCCGCGCCGTGGTGTTTCGCCAAATCCCAAAGCCCGTGGCCTGCGATGGCAGCAATGACAAACAAGGGATGCACCACCAACCCCAGCAAGGACCCTGCGATGAGGGCGGCTGCAACAATGGATTCCGTTCCTATCCAACGCCGCATAGAAACCGCTTCGGTGATATATGTGAAATTCATCAAGATCGAAAACAACGCAGCGATGGCCCAGACTGACATTGCTGGGACGGCAGCGTGCGTTACGATGAGGCCAAGCACGTAGAGGCTCGCGAGTAAGAACAGTGGTTTTTGACGGCTTTGGAAGAATGACGTGTGGGTGTGGTCCATTGAATTTCCCTTGGCTGTGAATCGAATGACGCCTTGATCGCGGTTCCAGCAACGGGAAGGTCAAATGATAGTTTTCGCACAGTGCGCCAGTTTCGCACGCGGGACGTAAAAAAGGGCCACAGCTTTCGCGGCGGCCCTTCGTGGACTGTGTGAAACTCTTTGACGCTGGCGCCTAAATTGTTGGCAGGATCAGCCTTTGCCTTTCCAAGGGACCAGCGCACGTTCGGCCCAGCGCATCAGAATATCGATGCCGAAGCCGACGATACCGATAATGATCACACCCAGCAGAATAATGTCCGTGTTCTGGAACTTGGACGCGGTGGTGATCATCTTACCGATGCCTTCCGTCGCGGCGACAAGTTCGGCGGCCACAACAGTGCCCCAACACACACCCATCGCAACCCGTGCACCGGTGAAGATTTCAGGCAAGGAATTTGGTACGATGACATGGCGCAAGATTTGCCATTTGGATGCGCCAAGTGAATAGGCGGCGTGAACTTTAGTGATCCGGACGCCAGACACACCAGCGCGCGCAGCAATTGCCATGATCCAAAGCGCCGCAAGGAACAGCAGGAATATCTTGCCAACTTCAAAGATACCGAACCAAATGATTACCAACGGGATCAGCGCCAAAGGCGGCACCGGACGCATGAATTCGACAATTGGGTCGAACCAGCCACGGAACCAGTTTGACAAGCCCATCGCGTAGCCGAGCGGGATCCCAACGATCGCCCCAAGCAAGAAGCCTACAATAACGCGGAACAGTGAAAACCCGAGATGGATTGTCAGGTAAACGTTCTGATAGCCGTATTTTGCAATCTCGATAAACCTGTTCCAGACAACCTCGGGTGCAGGCAGGTAAAGAGGCTGCATTTGCATCCCTTGATCGGGGCTTATGATGAAGGACCCTTTGTTGTTGATGGTCACTTCTGCAAAATCGACATCTATGCGCGGCGGATCCTGTACCAGTTCGTTGTCTTCGTCACGCAAGGTATGGTCGAAATCGAATTCCTGCCCATTAATGGCGACAACCCGTGCACCGTTGTCGCGGCGCGTTAGGTCATCATTGCCGTCCCAGATGACAACCGCGGTATTGTACTCAACGATTTCAACGCCGTCGTTCTTTGCAGTGCCATCGCCGCTTTCAAATTCCAGATCGGCTGGCGTGCCGCCGGCTTCAATGACGCGCACGAACAACTCTGCGTCGTCGCGGTTCCCTTCTGCGTCCTCAACCGTATAGGTAAAGTTTGCTTCGCCGCCAAAAGGCCCAGGCAGATGCAAGAAGCCCGGCAAAAGCGCGGAGCCCGTGAATGTGCCCCAAATGACAAAGATAAAAATGATCGAAAGGATGGAGGCCGGGAAATCAGGGCGCACAGCGCTTTCATCCCCAAATGTGACCGTCTTGAGGGAGGTATAGTCTTTCGTGGGGGTCAGCTTGCTCTTGATGGCGCGGTAGGCAACCATCGCCAACAAAATTACGCCAACATAGATCACGAGTGCGGGCAGCGCGCTTATCGCTTTGACGGCAACTGTCTGAATTTCTTCAAACAAGCGCGAACCGAGGGTGCCAAACTGATTGGAAAAGACTTCCCATCCTGTGGCAACGGTACAGCCATCGGGCGGCCCGTAGGTGTCACCAACAATTTGGCCTTCGGGAATTGGGCTTGCGCGTAGTTCGGTAATGACTTCACCGAGGCGTTCGCGGGTACAAAGGAGGTTTACTGTGGTGTCCATGACTATGCTTCCTCCTCTGTTCTGCCCATAATCTCTTCTTCCATGTCCCAGATCATGTTGAGGATCTCATCACGTTTGGGGCCGAAGTCGGGATGCTGTTTGACTTCGCGCAAATCGGCGCCGACGCCGATTTCTGCAAAGGGCAAGCGATACTCCTTGTGGATGCGGCCGGGGCGAGGAGCCATGACGATCAGGCGTTCGCCAAGCAACAGCGCTTCTTCTACGGAGTGGGTGATCAAGATAATCGTCTTGCCCGTTTCCTTCCACAATTTCAGCACAAGGCTTTGCATCTTCTCTCGGGTTAGCGCGTCCAGCGCGCCGAGGGGTTCGTCCATCAGGATGACGTCAGGATCATTGGCAAGGCAGCGTGCCAAAGCCACACGCTGCTGCATCCCCCCCGAGAGTTCATAGACCATTTTTTCTTTGAAATCTTGTAGGCCAACGATGTCGAGCAGGTGATCGACGTTGCCCATGTAGTCGGCTTTCTTTTTGCCTGCCATGCGCGGGCCAAAGCTGACGTTGTCACGCACGGACATCCATTCAAACAGCGCACCTGCCTGAAACACCATGCCGCGTTCGGCATCAGGGCCGTTGATCTCTTGGCCATTCAGGGCCAGCGTCCCACCGGTTTGCGCCAAAAATCCGGCCACAATATTCAGCAGCGTCGTTTTCCCGCAGCCGGATGGACCCAGCACGCTCAAAAGCTCACCGGCTTTTAAATCAAGGGACACACCCTCTAGCGCTTGAACATGCCCACCATTGGGCAATTCGAAACGCATCGATAGGTTCTCGATGGTCAATCCTGTCATGGGGTCCCCTATATGCGCCGCGCGCAGTGTTGGCTGTTGGGAAAAGTCGTTCGAAAATTCGAAAAACAAAGGCCCAGCGCGCGCTGCGCCGGGCCTTTGCCTGTATCAGTTTACATGTCGCTGGCAGCAGCCAAAGGACCTGTATTGATTGCACCTTCGTAAGAATCCAACGCGCCATCAATGGAACCCGCGTCTACGAAGACCTGTGCCACACCGGACAAGAAGGATGGTGCAGCGGCACCAAGCCATGCCTCGCCCAGCTGTTCGTCAACGGATGGGAACACAAACGTCGCCAGCGTGTCTGCTGTCGCGTCAACGTCCATACCAGCGTCCTGTGCGATGACGGGCAGCATTTCGTCCATCATATCGCCAGCGTTCCACATTGCGTTGGCTTCAGCCGTAACAGCAAGGAACTTGGCCACTGTTTCTTCGTTTTCCGCAACCCATGCTGTTGGGGCAGATGTGACGTCGAACACAAGAATACCAAGTTCGGTTTTCTCATCACCCGTCAGCAATGTGTTGCCGTGCTCAAGTGCGCGACGCAAAGAACCGCCCCAGCCACACATCATGTCGATGGAACCTTGTGCGATCGCAGCAGCACCATCCGGTGGCGCCATATCCACAACTTCGAGCGATGCTACATCAACGCCAAAGTGGTCCATCTGGCGCAAGAAGCCATAGTGCGCTGCTGTGCCGAGTGGAACTGCAACCTTAGAACCGGCCAGATCAGCGGCAGAGTCCGCGTCGATTTCAAGGTCAGACCGCACAACGCAGTTGTCGTTGTCAGCGTAAGATACTGCAACGTCGAGCATCTGAAGGTCTTGACCAGCGGATGTTGCGACGACGAATGGTGGAACACCTTGGGAAACGGACATCTGAACATCTCCAGACGCCATCGCAGCGGACATTGCGGTACCAGTGTCAAAAGACACCCAGTTGATTTCCATGCCCAGCGCTTCTTCGTATGTGCCGTTCACTTTGGCGAACTGAAATGGCATTGGCCATTCAAGGAAATAACCGACTGTGATTGCGTGACCATCGGCCATAGCGGTTGTGCCAGACAAAGCGGCGACTGCGCCCAATGCAATGGCGCGTGTTGTTGTTTTGATCATTGTGATCCCCTGTTGGTTGATCTGTTGCTCTTGCAACTTGGTGGTCCCTAAGCCGGGACTTGGTTTTAGCGATGTCAGCCTAGGAAGGGAATCGACACGGCGTCAAATCATTTCTCGGAACTGGCCCTACGAGGGCCTGCAACTTGGCTATATCGAAAACGATCTTTGCTTGCCCAAGATGCAAGTACAGCCAAATTTCGGGCAATTTAAGAATAACGAATGGTTCAGCCAGTCTTGAGACTGGGCCTATACATCTTGTCGACAAAGGGATAGCTGCCGCCTGTTGCCACTGTTGGCACCCAAAACCCCAAAAGGACAGCCGTCGTGAAGCAAACACTGGCAGATGCACTTCAATCCCGTGGCTATGACACGCTGACAGCCGTTCAAGAAGCCGTCAGTGACCCCGAAGTTGAAGGGCGCGACCTTTTGGTGTCCGCCCAAACCGGCTCCGGCAAAACAATTGGATTTGGTATCGCCATTGCCGCCCGCATTTTGGGTGAAGCGGATCGGTTTGAACGGGCGAATGCACCGCTTGCCCTTATCATTGCGCCGACGCGCGAACTGGCCATGCAGGTTAAACGCGAATTGGACTGGCTGTATAAAGAAGCCGGCGCGGTTGTTGTGTCCACGGTCGGCGGAATGGACATGCGCGACGAACGGCGTTCTTTGGAACGCGGGTCGCATATTGTTGTCGCCACACCCGGACGTTTGCGCGATCACGTGATGCGCGGCACGATCAATATGGATAACCTTCAGGCTGTCGTTTTGGACGAAGCTGATGAAATGCTCGATCTGGGTTTTCGCGAAGACCTCGAATTTATTCTGGAGTCCGCCCCCGCGGACCGCCAAACACTGCTGTTTTCGGCAACCGTACCGGCAGCAATTGCAAAGCTTGCAAAAAGCTACCAGCAGGATGCTCTGCGTATTGCGACAACCAGCGGTGAAAAGCAGCATTCAGACATTGAATACCGCGCCCTGCGGGTCGCCCCGCGCGACGTAGAAAACGCAATTATGAACGTCCTGCGCTACTACGAAGCACCGAACGCTATTGTGTTCTGCAACACGCGCGCCACGGTCAATCGCCTGACCACCCGTTTGTCCAACCGCGGGCTATCTGTTGTCGCATTGTCGGGTGAGCTGACCCAGTCAGAACGCACCAACGCGCTGCAAGCGATGCGCGACGGGCGCGCGCGGGTATGTGTGGCCACAGACGTCGCCGCGCGCGGGATCGATTTACCGAACCTAGAATTGGTGATCCACGCCGAACTTCCAACCAATCAGGACACCCTTTTGCACCGATCCGGGCGCACCGGACGCGCTGGCCGCAAAGGTGTATCTGCGATGATCGTCCCGCCCGCTGTTCGCAAAAAAGCGGAACGCCTTTTGGGATGGGCCAAGCTGACAGCAACATGGGCTGATGCGCCGGATGCGGACGATGTGCTCGCGCGGGACGAAGAACGCATGTTGGCCAACCCTGCATGGACTGCTCCGATTGAAGACACTGAACGCGACGCGGTGGACAAATTGATCAAAGCGTTCAGCGCAGAACAAATCGCCGCGTCCTACCTGCGTCTATATCGCGAACGTAACACGGCCCCGGAAGAACTTTCGGATGTGGGCGCACCGCCCGAACCGCGTCAGGCGTTTGGGCCCAGCGTCTGGTTTTCGCTGGCAGGGGGGCGCGCAACAGGGGCCGAACCCCGACGGCTGCTGCCAATGCTGTGCAAGATGGGCAACATCACAAAAGACGACATTGGCGCAATCCGCATTCAAGATGACGCGTCGTTCATTGAGATCCGCGAAAGTGCGGTTGACGGTTTCTTGAAATCCGTTGGACCACAAATGACAATGGAGGATGACGCGTTCCTGACGCGACTGGCAGGCAAGCCCAAGATCGAAGCCGGACCGCCCCGCGCCAAAAAATCGTGGGATAAACCCCGCGTGGATGCTCCGCGTGACGCATCCCCCAAACCTCGCAAGCCAAAATCAAAACCAGCGGGCACCACAACGCCGATTGATTATGATGACGCGCCCGCACCGCGCACCCGCAAACCTAAGCCCGGCACAAAACCAGCTAATAAGGGTGGGGCGAAACCTGCGTTCAAAAAGAAACCATTCGACGAAAGCCGCGATGGCGCCGTCAGCGCACCCGCCCCAAAGAAACACCGCAAATCAACCGCGCCCGGCAAAGGTGGGGACGCCAAACCGACATGGGGCAAACCTAAAACCGGCGGCGGCAAACCAGCAGGTAAATCCGGCGGCCATCCGGCCAGCAAACCGCCCCCCGGAAAGCCATCCAGCAAAAAGAACCGCGCCCGCCAAGCGGCCGCCAAGGCGGCGGCTAAAGCCAACAAAGGTGGCAAACGTTCCTAGACTTTGAGGCAAAAATGTCGGTTTAAGCCTGCACCAGTTGATCCTGAAACAAGGCATCCCGTAAAATATCACATCGGGGTTTGATATCGGGGATCAACACACGCAAGGTTTGCTGACCGGTGCAGGTAGTTGGCAATCGATTTTGACAAATCGAACTCAAACAACTGATCGACGTCGAAAACCCTCAGCTGCCCCTTGCAAGGCCTAACAATAAGGCCGCGCCCAAACGAACGGGGCGCGGCCTTATCGTTTTTTCAGGTTTCTTTAGCCAATAATTGCGTTCAGTGTGGCAGACGGGCGCATCACTGCCGCGGTTTTGGCTGCATCTGTGTGGTAGTAGCCCCCCAAATCAGCAGCCGGGCCCTGAACGGCAGCGATTTCTGACAGGATCGCGGATTCGCCGTCGGCCAAGGCCGTCGCGATTGGCGCAAAATGCGCGGCCAAGTCCGCGTCGCTGTTTTGCGCGGCCAAGGCTTCGGCCCAGTAGCGGGCAAACCAATAGTGGCTGTCGCGGTTGTCAGGTTCACCGACTTTACGCGATGGAGATCGGCTATTGTCCAAAATACCTTGCGTTGCGGCATCAACGGCCTGCCCAAGAACACGCGCCTTTTCGTTGCCTTTTGCATCCGCAAGAAACTGAAGACTTTCACCGAGCGCGCAGAATTCGCCCAAGCTGTCCCAACGCAGGTGGTTTTCTTCGTTCAGCTGTTGCACGTGTTTGGGGGCCGATCCACCAGCGCCGGTTTCAAACAATCCACCGCCTTGCATCAGTTTCACAATCGACAGCATCTTGGCAGACGTTGCCAATTCAAGGATCGGGAACAGATCGGTCAGGTAATCACGCAGCACGTTGCCCGTGATGGCGATCGTGTTTTCGCCCTTCGTGATGGTTTCCAGCGACGCGCGGGTTGCCGCACGTGGTGCCATGATTTCAAACTTGTCGGCAACGCCTTTGGCGGCCAGGATCGGCGTCACGTAGGCGATCAGTTCAGCATCATGGGCGCGGTTCGCATCCAGCCAGAAAATCGCGCGGCAGCCTTCGGCCCGCTGACGGTCAATCGCCAAATTCACCCAATCTTCGATTGGGGCTTTGCGCGCTGACGCCGACCGCCAGATATCGTTCGCCTCAACGTCGTGCTGGTGCAAAACGGTCCCGTCATCCAGAACCAGCTTGACCGTACCTGCCTCTGGTATTTCGAAAGTTGTGGGGTGGGATCCGTATTCTTCCGCTTTTTGCGCCATAAGACCAATGTTTTGGACAGTTCCGGCTGTCGCTGGGTTTAGCTTGCCGTTTTCTTTGAAGAACTTGATCGTTTCGTCGTACACAGGTGCATAGGAATTGTCAGGAATGACGCAGTTGCTGTCAGCTTCGTTGCCGTCAGGCCCCCAGCCTTTGCCCCCAGCACGGATCAATGCAGGCATAGATGCATCAATGATGACGTCAGACGACACATGCAGATTGGTAATGCCGCGGTCACTGTCCACCATATACATAGGCGGACGGTCAGCCATGCATGCGTCAATATCAGCCATGATTGCGGCGTTGCCGCCAACACGATCCAGAAGATCACCCAATCCCGCGTTTGGGTTCACACCAAGATCTGCCATTGCCGTTTCGTGTTTTTCGAACACGGGCGCAAGGAACGCCTTGACTGCATGACCAAATATAATGGGGTCCGACACCTTCATCATCGTTGCCTTCATATGCAGCGAAAACAAGGTGCCTGCATCTTTGGTTCGCTGAATTTCATCCGCCAGAAATGACTGGAGCGCGGTTGCTGACATGTATGTCGCATCCACCACCGTGCCTTCGGGATAACTCAGCCCATCCTTAAGAACCGTTTCACCCTGTGCGGTTTCGAGCACGATTTTCGCCCCGGTTTCGGCACCAAGGGTTGCAGAAACTTCGTTGGAAAAGAAATCACCACCGGCCATAGAGGACACTTCGGTTTTGCTGTCTGCTGTCCAGTCGCCCATGCGATGCGGATTGTTTTGTGCGAATGATTTTACAGCTTTAGCAGCACGGCGGTCTGAATTGCCTTCGCGCAAAACGGGGTTCACAGCGGACCCTTTGATTGCGTCATAGCGCGCTTGCACGGATTTGGCGGCATCATCTTCGGGGGCATCCGGATAATCGGGAATGTCAAAGCCCTGGGATTGCAATTCAGCGATCGCGGCCTTCAACTGTGGCACGGAGGCGGATATGTTGGGCAGCTTGATCACATTGGCTTCAGCCGTTTTGACCAATTGGCCCAGTTCGGCCAGATCATCAGTTTGATGCTGTGCCTGTGTCAGGTTTTCCGGGAACGTCGCCAGAATGCGCCCTGCAAGGCTGATGTCTTTGGTTCCGACAGAAACGCCAGCCGCTGCGGCGAATTTCTGAATAATGGGGAGGAAAGATGCGGAGGCAAGTTCAGGTGCTTCGTCCACTTTGGTGTAGATAATATCGGACATGGGATTCCCCTATACTATGAATTTGCGGCCCTCATAGCCCAGCCAATCACGGGCGTCGATAGTATACCGCTGCATACTGTCTTGCGCGGGGTATTTGTCGCAGGTGATCGCATGGGCGACCCGGTCCGTGTTTTGGGGCCCATCGGGCCGGGTGCCGGCACCGGGTCCCGAGCGGTCAAATACCGTTCACTGGCACCTTCAATGTCGGGTTTCCATTGTCGTCCGTCGGCACCTCGCCCGCGCGCATGTTGACCTGAAGGGCGGGGATTATCAGCTTTGGCATTGCCAACTGAGCATCCCGTTCAGTGCGAAATTTTATAAAATCGTCGCGGGTTTTGCCGCCGCCGACATGGATGTTATTGGCCTTCTGTTCTGCGACGGTTGTTTCCCAGCGAATGGCGCGGCCATTGGGGCCATAATCATGGCACATAAATAGGCGCGTTTCATCGGGCAGGCTTAGGACTTTTTGAATGCTGTCATACAAATCGCCCGCACTGCCACCTGGAAAATCACACCGTGCAGACCCGCCGTCGGGCATAAACAACGTATCCCCCGCAAAAGCCGCATCACCCAACACATGCACCATGCACGCTGGTGTGTGGCCAGGCGTATACATCGCGAAGCCCTGCATGTTGCCGATCTGGTAGGTGTCGCCGTCTTTGAACAGCGCATCAAATTGTGACCCGTCCCGCTGGAATTCGGTGCCTTCGTTAAACACTTTGCCAAAGGTTTCCTGAACGACCATGATCTTTTCGCCAACACCAATTTTGCCACCCAGTTTTTGCTGAATATAGGGGGCCGCGCTCAGGTGATCCGCGTGAACGTGAGTTTCGATAATCCAATCCAGCGTCAGGCCGCGACTTTCGATTTCAGCAATCAATGCGTCCGCGTGTCCATAGGTAATCCGGCCCGCGGCGTAGTCGATGTCCATCACGCTATCGATGATCGCGCAATGCGTACTGGTCGGGTCCTTGACGATGTAAGTAATGGTATTCGTCGCCTTATCAAAGTGGGCAGACACATCGGGTTTGACAGCCAAATTAACTGGGTACGTCATTTATACTTCTCCGTTTCAGTGCCAGCGGTACCAATCGATTATATCTTCGGATACTTGGGCTGCCGACACAATACTTGCGCACTATTCAAGATTTAGGCGATGTGCTGGCAATGTATCTTTCGGGCTAACCAAACGGCTACCCCAACCGTTATGAGGTTTGGATCGTGCTTTGCATCGATCTTATGAACTTGGCGGCAAAGATCCCCGCCACCAAAGAGGCGACAAAAATAAGGACATTGATATTTCCTGTCCCAAGCGCCGGGAGCGCCCCGCCCGGACAGAACCCTGCAATGCCCCAACCAATTCCAAACACGGCGGACCCGCCAATCAAGGATACATCAAGATCGCTCCGCGTGGGCAGCTGAAACCTATCCGACAGAATTGGCGCAGCACCACGCAGCACAAATCGATACCCCAAGAACGTAACTAACAAGGCACCCCCCATGACGAACGCGAGGCTCGGGTCCCACGTGCCGAACACATCGAAAAAATTCAGAACTTTGGCTGGGTTTGCCATGCCCGAGATCGAAATGCCGACCCCGAAGATCAGCCCGATGAGGTATGTTGTAATCAGACGCATATTTAGGCTCCCAACACGTGGCGAACCACGTAAACAGTGATTGCCGTGGCAATCATAAAGGTGATCGTCGCAACAATTGAACGCGGCGAAAGGCGGGCCATTCCGCACACGCCGTGACCAGATGTACAACCGCCGCCAAAGGTCACTCCTACGCCAACGATAAAGCCGCCGATAATCAACATCGGCGTCGACACGGGCACTTGAACCGCTGGAAATTCACCCGAGAACACCAGAACGACCAATGGCCCTGTGAGCATTCCAAGCAGTACTGCAGCCCGCCATGCCCAGTCTGACGAACTTGCCGGCTGCAAGAACCCAGCAAGGATACCTGTCGCGCCCATAATGCGCCCCATCGTCGCCATAAGCAGAACCGATGCAACACCGATGAAAATGCCGCCACCAAGGGATTGAAGCGGTGTGAACGCAGTTTCAATAATCATACTTTGCAGGTCCGAAAGCCAAAGATGCGGTACAACGGGCAAAATTTGATGGCAGACGTGCCAACCAAAACGATCCCCGCAATGACGCTGATTACGGTTGCCATTGTCACGTCGAACAAGGCCAATCCGCCGAAGAATGGCACAACCAAAAGCACCACACCCAAAACCAAGCGGATTATGCGATCAGCGTCGCCCACATTTACTGTCATCTTATGTCTCCTATGAACACTCACGCGTACATACCGCTGCCGCGGCTGGTATGTTAGTGACAATGTCACCAAAGCTGCGAAACCCCGTTGAACTGGCTCCGATCTGATGGGCTGCATCCGATGAGGCCTCATCACACACGATATGTCTGACACCAGCGCCGGGCTATGCCTATCTTGGGCATGCCCGTTTTCCAGATGTCACCACGGTAGCAGACGCAAAGGTGCGCTATCGTCCCCTCAATATGCTTAAGGTCTTTGCAGCGCCTGAGTCTCTTTCCACGCGCCGTTTACCAATCAAACTATCCGTTGATTTATCAGTTTGGTGAATATGGACCGTATTCAAGACTCGCCCCATGGGTGAGCCGATGTGATAGTTAAGACGTGTTCACCAGTTAGCAGGGTCCGAAATATGCCTTTCAGTGTCTTGTCTGAATTCACCTCCGCCGATTTCCCCTCAGGTATTTCGTTTTCTTCATCCGGGATAACTGATGTCAGCGTCGAGACGATTTCAAACGTTGATGCGAATGGCGGAAGCTTATCGGTCATTGAAACAACTGAAGCATCTGAAGGAGTGGTTGGTACTGCGACGTTCCAATACACCGACGTTGCCGGAACCATTACAGAAACGGTTTTGGATTTGCCTGATGGCTATACGATAGAAGTCGGTGAAGGGACTGTTTTTGGCGAAACGCTTAGTGACTTCTTGATTATCGGCACTCGAACGGAAGAGAATTCGGCGGGCGCACTGGAGAGCGGGCTGACTATCCTTAGGGTAGGTATTGGTTCTGATGGGTCTGTAATTGACGAGGGGTTTGACAATACGATTCAACCGACGGCTGGTGACGACATTGATCTAGAGATTTACGCGTTGGGCGATGGCCGTGTTGGGTATAGCACCACCGATGGGTCTGATTTTCGACACTTTGGTGTACTTACGGAAGTCGAAGGAGCACTTACTGAACGTGTTCTATTCAATGGAGAGTTTGTCGAAGGTCACATCATGGCCACCGATGATGGTGGTCTGCTAACCATGGAGAGAGCGCCTGGGGGACCAGGTGATCTAGAGTTTACGCAGTACAATGCTGATGGTACCGAAATCGCTAACAACATATTCCGGCCCGACTTTGATCTCGCTGATGTTGGATTTCCAGATCAAGAAGGCATTATTGCAAATGTTTTCGTGAACGATGAAGGCGAGCTTGAGCTGTTTGCCACTATCCCTGAAACAAATCCTCCTCAGACTTTCCGAGTTGAATACGATTTGCTGCCTGAGCAATTGGATGTGGAAGGCCTGCCAACTGAAGACAGCGATGTCTTGAAATTGTCCGATGGCGATGACGTCATTAATGCCTTGGGCGGCGATGACACAGTTTTTGGGCGCGGAGGCAAAGATTGGATTATCGGAGGTGCAGGCAACGATAGTATCGATGGTGGCCGGGGCGATGACGCCATTATTGGCGCAGAGGGCGGGCTGTTCGGCGGGAGCGGCCAAGATAGCATAAATGGTCGCATCGGTTCAGATTTAGTGGATGGCGGCGACGGTGATGACGACCTTCGCGGCGGAACGGGAAGCGATCAGACATACACGACACCTGAAGGTGAGGTTCGCGAAGCCGGACTCTTTGGTGGTGATGGCAACGACTTCATGCGCGGTAACCGTGGAAACGACGTTTTGGACGGAGGTTCGGGCGACGATGACATGAATGGTGGTTTCGGTGACGACATTGTCGCGGGCGGAGGCGGCAACGACAAAATCGCGGGATTTAATGGGCAGGACACCTTATTCGGTGATGTTGGTCAGGACACACTTCATGGCGGACGCGGCAATGACTCGCTCGATGGTGGCGAGGATGATGATACATTGCGAGGGGCGGAAGGGGCCGACACGTTGATCGGGGGTGGCGGAAATGATCTGCTGATTGGGGGCGATGGGCGCGACCAGTTTTCATTTGATCTCGCTAAACAGAATGGCACCGACGTTATCAAGGACTTCGTCTCGGGCGAGGATACTATCGCACTAGGGACCGACGGTGGAGATGCGCTGACCTTTGATGATCTGTTCTTGTCACAGGAAGACTCCGTCGCCGTGATTCAAGCGGGCGACACCACGATTAGGTTGTCTGGAATAGAGTCAGATGAGTTGAGTGAAGAGGACTTCTTATTTTAGTCTACCACTCGTTCATCTTCAACGAGGCACAGGAAAACGCTGCTCATCGGCGCATGAAACTCCCTTGGTCACGAATGGGCTGTGCAACTGTGATGCGGATGCAATCCTCCCGCACAACCGCTCACACTTGCGGCATTTCTACGCGAAGATAAAATCGCTTCCGTTTCCTCCCGATAATGTGTCGTCATCGCAGCCGCCGTCTTGGCTGTATGCGTCAGCATAATCGAACCGAGCCAAACAGAGCGATTTAGGGGACTAAAAATAAGCAAAGCCTCAGCATTTCTTTGCTAAGGCCTTGTTTTAAATGGCGGACCGAGGAGGATTCGAACCCCCGACCCCTTGATTCGTAGTCAAGTACTCTATCCAGCTGAGCTATCGGTCC
>CAYOSK010000040.1:0-19297 GCA_964406585.1 uncultured Octadecabacter sp.
AGCCGACGAAGTCGTCGCCGCCGTCAAGCAAGTCACCTACCGGTAAGGAGAACAGAGTATGGCTATCGAAATCTTAATGCCCGCCCTGTCCCCCACAATGGAGGAAGGCACGCTGGCCAAATGGCTTGTTAAAGAAGGCGACACCGTTCAGTCCGGCGACCTTTTGGCGGAAATCGAAACCGACAAAGCCACAATGGAATTCGAAGCCGTTGACGAAGGCGTCATCGGTAAGATTCTGGTGCCTGAAGGGACCGAAGGCGTCAAAGTGAACACAGCCATTGCTGTGATTGGCGAAGACGGCGAAGACATGTCCGCCGCGGCACCTTCCGCCCCCGCCAAAGCGGCCCAAACGATTGAATTGGCAACGTCTGACCCAGCGCCGGCGGCCACACCAACGTCACCTGCCCCAACGCCTGCGGCCAAAGACGGATCCCGTCTATTCGCGACTCCCTTGGCGCGACGCATTGCGGCTGACAAAGGCCTCGATCTTGGCTCCATACAGGGCTCTGGACCGCACGGGCGCATCATCAAAGCGGATGTCGAAAACGCAACCGCCCAACCGATAAACACTGCGTCTGCCGCACCAATCGCTGCGGCGGCCCCTTCGACACCCGCATCTGGCCCGAGCACCGCGCAGGTGACGGCCATGTATGAAGGGCGCGCATTTGAAGAAATCAAACTCGACGGGATGCGCAAAATCATCGCCGAACGCCTGACCGAAGCGAAACAAACCGTGCCGCATTTTTACCTGCGTCGCGACATCCATCTCGACGCGCTGCTGAAATTGCGAAGCCAGATGAACAAGGGTCTTGAGGCCCGCGGCGTGAAACTTAGCGTCAATGATTTCATCATTAAGGCCTGTGCGGTGGCCCTTCAGGAAATCCCGGACGCGAACGCCGTTTGGGCCGGGGACCGGGTGCTGAAAATGACCGCATCTGACGTCGCCGTGGCCGTGGCCATCGAAGGCGGGTTGTTCACGCCTGTGTTGCAGGATGCCGACAGCAGATCACTGTCCTCGCTCAGTATCCAGATGAAAGACCTAGCCACCCGCGCCCGGGATCGAAAACTCGCACCTCACGAATATCAAGGCGGCAGTTTCGCGATTTCTAACCTCGGGATGTTCGGCATCGACAACTTTGATGCCATTATCAACCCACCCCACGCGGCCATTCTGGCCGTAGGCGCGGGGGCCAAAAAGCCGATCGTCGGGGCGGACGGCGAATTGGCCGTTGCGACCGTCATGTCGGTCACATTGTCGGTTGATCACCGTGTGATTGACGGCGCGCTGGGTGCAAACCTTTTGAACGCGATCAAAGCCAACTTAGAAAACCCGATTGGCATGTTGGCCTAACCGCGATCAGCATCCCCACAACGAACAAAGGGCCACCGGGGACGTTCGGCGGCCCTTCTTTCTTTTGCGTCTTTGCTTTTTTCAAACTCCGGGGGTGTGGGGGCTGGCCCCCACGTCTGTCATGTGCAGTGTGCACATCCCTCTCAGGATCAAATTAACAAAACAATTTCGAAACCGTCTATCCGTGGGTGCGCAACAGCTGATCCATCGTCAAAGACGGCTGTGAACATCCCGCTTCGCCGACAACTTTCGCTGGCACGCCCGCAACTGTTTTCATCGGTTCGACATGATCCAAAACAACCGACCCTGCGGCGATGCGGCTGCAATGGCCAATATTGATGTTCCCCAAAACCTTGGCACCCGCGCCGATCAGAACACCATCGCCGATTTTGGGGTGACGATCTTCTTCTTCTTTGCCAGTTCCACCCAATGTCACGGAATGCAGCATGGATACATTGTCGCCCACAACGGCCGTTTCACCGATCACGATAGAATGGGCATGATCGATCATTAGTCCCTTACCGATGGTCGCACCGGGGTGTACATCAACGCCAAAAATCTCTGACACGCGCATCTGCACATAATACGCCAGATCCTTGCGACCTTCTTTCCACAACCAGTTGCCAAGCCGAAACGCTTGAATGGCTTGAAACCCTTTGAAAAACAGCAAGGGCTGCAAAAACCGCAGGCATGCCGGATCACGATCATAAATGGCAACAATGTCTGCTCTTGCACTTTCTGCAATCGAAGGGTCCGCAGCATAGGCCGTGTCCGCGATTTCGCGCAGCATTTGATCAGACATTTCAGAAGACGCCAATTTCATGGAAATCCGATATGCCAGCGCATTTTCAAGCGAAGCGTGGTGCAAAACCGACGTGTGAACCAATCCGCCGATCAGCGGTTCATCTTTGATTGCCGCTTCGGCTTCGTCACAAATGCGCTGCCAAACCGGATCTACGCGGGTCAGTTTTGGGTTTAGTTGGGCCATAGCGCACCTCTCTTTCAGAGTTGTCCTAGCCTACATAAGCCACAATTTCAAAGAACAAACCTGTGACGGGCATGGTCACATTTCTTGATGGCCACGTTCCCGCCATGCCGCGAGCGCGTCCAAAACCATCGCCAACGCGGCGCAGTAAGCCGCGTCACAGTGCGATGACGCAGCGCGCGGCACCAAACAGGCCTGCGCATAAAGCGATCCCGTCCCCCCGCCGGGGTGGGCCGATCCGAACCGTTTGCGCCACAGATCTGCGTCATGAGCCCGCTGGATCAAGGCTTCGGCCAAGGCGGTCCGATTTTCGCGTGGGGCACACATCACCGCGCGCGCGGCAACATCAAGATCTGACAGTCCAACCCGCCGCATTAGTCTTCAATAAAAAGGCTGTTGGACGGCCCTTCGCCAAACACATCCGAAATTTGTGCAACGTCCACGCGTTTTTCACCGGAGCCGTCAAAGAACTTCTGCAAAAACGTATACCGCCAACCTTGGGTCGCAACAGTTTCTTCGCGCAACAAAACACCATCTCTGAACACACGCACAGCGTATCGTTCAAAAGATTCAGACAAGGCAACATCCCCGTCCCAACTGTCCCCGTCTTTTCGGGTGCGCCTGATCCACGACACAACCGTGTCGCTGTCGTCTTGTGATTGGGTCAGATGCGCGACGCTGTAAGGGCGCAATGCCGCGCCTTCAAAAACGTCCGTGCGGTATTGGAAACTTGCATCGCCAAGCGGTCGACTGCCCGGTCCAAACCTAAAGTGCTGCGTAACACCGCGTGCGGACGGCGCGAGCGCGATCTGCTCTGGCGTGCCGTCCAATAATACAAAAATAGAACCCGCGGGCCAATCCATCGCCGTGGCACCATCTGTGCCTGCTTGGCCACGCAATCGTTTGGTCACATCAAACGTGCGATCACCCACGATTTGTGCATCGGCAAATTGGAAAACTTCCCAATTGCCGCTTGTGCCATCCCCAATCGCAGCAAGATTTCCGCCCCCAAGGATCTGATCCTCGCTGATGGATTGAAGCGCACCGCGGATCAATTGCACCCGCAAGGCTGGACCATGGTCAAAAACACCCGCACAGGCGGGGGCCATATCTGTTTGCGTCACCCCGATCACAGACGCGGATGTGACCAATCGATTAAGGGCATAGCCTGCATCCTGCGTCGCCGAATAAAGCGCAACCGAACCGGGCCAAGGCACACCAGACGCCGCCACAAAGGGGGCTGTTTCTTCATCGCCCCGCAACAGAGGTAAATCCATCAACATCAGCTCAACCGGAACAGGGGCCACAAAATCATGCAGATTGAACGTTTTCTCGGTGACGTCTTGGGGTTCGTAAACGGCGGGTTCGATGCGCACGACTTCAAGCGTTTGACGGTCCGTTTGTTCCGCTTGATCGACACGAAACAACCCGTCGCCCTGCTGATCGGGCAACCGGATCACATCCCCTGCGCCGATGTTCATCAAAGACGGAGGCAAGGTCAGCTGTGCGCTATCGCGGCCAACACGCGCTTCTGATAGCCAACGTTCCGCTATTCGTTGTGCTTCAGCAGACGTCAGTACAAGTGGCAGTTCTGACCCAGTTGTCGTCAGGCCGTGATCATCTGGGAATACTGCCTCGGATGTGCGCACTTCGTAGTCCGCATCAGATTCCACAAAGCCGACGCGCACCCGTCCGGCAATGTCAGCGTCCTGCGCGCGCGTCAGCTCGATTGCGCCGTGAGCATCGTGTTCATAGACCAAATGTTCCGAAGGGATATCCGCATCCATACGGGCCCCGCGTGTTCGAAACACCAATACTCCATCACGTTCAATCGCATCAAAACCATAAGCAACCATGAGCGGCTGTAATGCCGCGCGGGCTGTCGTGACGTCATCAACGCCGTACCCGCGTACAACGCCATGCAGCGCACTGACATCAATGTTTATTACACCTGCTCGTTCGCAAATTTCTGCCACCACAGAAGATAGGGGCCGCGATGCCGCCCGCCCGTTGATCCAGTGGCCGCGGGCATAATTTATGTTGTCCGACCACAGTGTGCCATTCCCCGGGAACGCAGGAAATGGACGTGCGTCCCACGCCCAAACATGGATGCGCGTTGGGTCAACCATCTGAATACCCGTTACGTCGGAAACCGGGTTCTTGTCGACATCGCGATAGTGTCCGAAAATAGCACGTAAGTACTGCATCTGAATGTAGTCGTCACGAATGCCATTGGATGCCCTCGGCAACCCGGACTCCGAACTTTTTAGATCAACGAACCGGTTCGGTTCGTTCGTACCCTTATCAACTGCGGCACAGCCCACTTCAGTGAACCAGATTGGCTTGCTGCCCGGTTGCCAAGCTGTCGGCAAGGCTGAGCGAACCCCATCCAAACGGTCATGGTGATCGTTCAGCCACCAATTGCGCAAATCCTTGTAACGATAGATCCACGGCTCGCCATCACCGTCTGTGATTGGTGTTCGAATTTGCGCTTCGGCGGCTTCGGCAGAATGATAATACCAATCGTATCCTTCACCGCCTTCAATATTCTCACTAAGGTATTGAAGGTTGTAGATAGACCCGAATGCCGCATCCAGATGATCATCTCCGTCGCGCCAATCCGACAAAGGCATGTAGTTGTCAATTCCAATAAAATCAATGTCTTCACTGGCCCATAATGGGTCCAGATGGAAGATTTTGTCAGCCGTCCCAACTGGTTGATAGCCATGATATTCGGACCAATCGGCCGCATAGCCAATGTGTACACCCGACCCCAAAATTTGGCGAACGTCCGCCGCCAACGCGACCAACCCATCAACCGCCGGAAACCCATTTGCACCGCGAATTTGGCTTAATGCGCGCATTTCAGATCCTATGCAGAACGCATCAACATCGCCCGCGATTGCGCACAAATGCGCATAATGCAAAATGAACCGACGATAGGACCATTCCGCCGGACCGGAATAGATCACCCGCCCATTGTGAATTGCGAAATCAGACACTTGCGCCACCCCAAAAAACGCGGCGACTTCAACATCTGCTGCTGCCGTAAAATCCGGCGTGCCATCTTGTGTGGGCGCAAGATTGGTCGTGATCCGCCCCCGCCACGGAAGGCGCGGCTGGCCAACCTGCCCGCTCCAGGGGTCAGGCAATTGATTGCCGTCCAATTGCTCCATCAAAATGAAAGGGTAAAACACGGCCCTTTGACCGCGGGTTTTCAAATCCCGCAACGCTTCGACAACCGCATCGTCGGCCGGCGTTCCCCCATAAACGGGGCGGTCATTTTCCCTTGGCACAGCTTCGGCGGTTGTCCGCGACAGCCCTGACACAGACCAAGCCATTTCAGCCCCGTCAACATCGCGCTGTTCAACTTTCGGTTTCAACTGGCATTCGCCACAGCGCAGATCATCCCCAAACCACGACACAACCATCGTTACCGATCCGCAGTTCGGTAATTCTTCTTCCAACGCTTCAACCGATACCAAGTAATCCGTCTTGCCTGACGGTGTATTCACATTTGCGCTTTCTCGATGGCCGAACCCCTTGGCCAATGTCACTGGCGTCGTCGCGAGCGCATATTCCCCGGTGCCCGGCACCAATGCCACCCCTGTCACGAGCCTATTGAGATCGCCATGAATTGCATCATCATCCTGCCCGGGGCGCATGACCTCAAACGAAAACTGCGGAACCCGATTCCCGAATTGCCCCAAATCAAGATCTTCGAACACCACATAGGCCGTGCCACGATAGGCCGGTACATTCCCAGCGCCTTCGACAGCCTCCATTTTGGGATCAGGCAATTGATCTGAAGACCCAGAATAGACCCGCATGTTCAGATCATCACGGGCGACTTCGCCCCCATCCGCCCAAACACGTCCCACGCGTGATATTTCGCCCTCGCACAAAGCAATCGCGAGGGACACAGTATAGCTGTATTCGGTTACCTTGGGCTTCGGCGGGCCGCCCTTGCCGCCACCCGTCGTTGCGCTGGTTTCCAGAAACTGTGTCGCCCAAATAACCTGCCCGGCCACCCGCATCCGCCCGTAAAGATGGCTGATCGGTGCGCCTTCACTGGCTCCGGTCAAACGAAACCGGTCCACACGTCCAGTTTGTACTGCATCGGCCCCAGCACCCATAATACGCTGATCGATAACGCGGCCCAACGTGGCCCCCGCTGCGCGGCCAATAACACCCATGCCAAGACCAAGCGCCGTGCCCGTCATCGTGCCGCCCAGCGCCATACCCGCTGCCGAAAGTACAATCGTCGCCATGATATTCAGACCTTTGGTTAATCGTTTGTCGGAAAGGCAAAACGCGCGACAATCCGGCGTTGCCAAGGAGGCGTGAGCGCGTTTTCAACAACGCCATGCCCCTGATATGCGTGAATAAAACTCGGGCTTTGGCCCGCGTCCGCCTGAAGCCCGACATGTTTTGCCACGGCACCCGCGCGCATACGAAACACAACGACATCTCCGGGTTCGGCATTCGAAACGGTCTTCGCCACAAGCAGGCGACGCGCTGCTTGTAGCAGCACTTCGTCACCCTGCGGTTCTGACCAGTCTGGCGTGTAAATTGGAACGGCAATCAGTGCCGTGCCGGTGACTTCGGCCCAAACACCACGCAGCATACCAAGGCAATCACAGCCCAGTCCCCGTACTGCAGCTTGATGCAGATAGGGCGTGCCGATCCAGCCGCGCGCACACGAAACAATTCTATGTCTCATCCGTCGCGCCGCAGGCTGCCACCCGCCTTAGCCCCAGCGGCTACCGGCGTGCTGACCAACCAATCGTCCCCCGGAATGTCCGGGAAACCACGAAAATTCAGAATGTTATCAAACTTTGTACGACAGGTTTGATGGCGCTTATCGCATCCAGCTTCGAGTCTGATGACATCGCCGGCCTTGATGGGCGTTCGAAAAGCTTGCCAAACCTCGATCTCGCGTGTGGTGCCGACAAACCGATCCCTTTTGATCGCACCGATCAACCCTTCGGCAGCACCCGTCAGCACCTGCAAACGTCCCCGTTCGAACCACGCCGGTTCAAATGAAGCCATATCTGCAAATCGAAACCTGCGGCCGTCTTCCAAAACCTCAACAGCCAGTTCTTTGGAATACCCATCTTTATTCAGACTAAATCGACAATCCGCATCGCCTAGGATGGCCGAACAAGGGGTTTGATAGACGCGCCCCTGCGTTTGGTTCAGGGCCTCGGTTAGACCTCGCAACTCCGCATGAAATGCCCCACCCGCGCGGCGCAGCTCGCCTATTGATCCTGCGAACCGTAGGCTTCGTATTGCGACATTCGCCCAGTTCACCAACCACGCCTTTACCTCGGCGCCATCAAACCGCCCGGCTTCAATATCGTCTTCGGTGATCGCTGCATCGCTCAATGCGCCCATTGCTTCTGAGTTATCGACCGACAACCCGGTTGCAGACATGATCGCCCGTGCCGTCATCCCCGCATCCGCCTTAAACGTGATCCCGTCGAAATTTAACGCGCGGTCATGATCGGTGAACCCATAGGTCACGCCGTCGCGGCGCTGCACAACCCAACACCGCGCCAACGTCGTAGTGCCAGTATCCAAATGGTCCTGAAACTCGCTCATACGCGCACCTCGACCACTGGAATGTCTGGCACTTCGCCAGCTTGAAACGTTGCCATTGATGTGACGATGGTGTCGCTGTCAAAGCGGACAGGGACATCAAATTCATAACCTGCTGTGATTTCGGCCTGAAGATCGGGCGGCCGTTTAAACGTAACAAGCCCCATGTCCAGATCGATGTCGTAATCAACGCCTTCCAACTGCGGATCTCCGCTGATGGCAATTAAAACCGTGCCTGCCACCAACTTGGTAACGGGGCGCGAATAGGTTACGCCACCTGACGCGTAGTTTTTGACGATCTGAAACTGCGACGTTTCTTCGTCCCCCATCGCAATCAGTTGATCATCTCCAGACACCGCGCGACTGGCTACGCTGGATTTGAAATCCGCCCAGTCTTTCCAGCGAAACCCGAACATCTGCCCCTGTCGCGCTTCAAAAAATGCGACAACAGTTTCAACATCATCCAAACTGCGAAGGCCCATCCCCGCATCAAATCGGCGGCGTGAATGCGCCCAAGGCGTATTGCGTTCTTCAAACCCGTTGGACAGCGTAACAATTTCGGTGCGCCGTTCGGGCCCTCCGAGGGCCCCGAAACTTAGCGCGGTCGGAAACCGGACCTCATGAAAACTCATCTTATTTCTCCTGTCCTAGCGGTTGCGCTGCCCACGACCTAGCGCACGCGCCATAGAGGCGGCGATTTGGCTTTGGCTTCTCTGAAAACTCGCAGCATCCGGGGTTGAGATGTTGATGGTGACATGTGTTGCCTGCCCACCGGATGCGGCGACGCCAAGTTTTCCATCAGCACCGCGCGACAAAGGCATAATCGCCTCTGGTCCGGCTTCGCCCATCAAACCGGTCCCACCACGCATTGCAAAACTGGTCGCACCAGACACCACGCCGCCTTTGGCAAAAGGCATGACACGGCCCTGACTGAATGCGCCTCCGTGTTCAAACGGCATCATACTGGACACCAACGCATTAACGCCGCCCGCGAGGATTCCACCAAAGTGGTCAGTCACGGGTTTCATGGCATTGTTGTAAACGGTGCGCGACATCGCTTGGCCCAAGGTGGCAAACGCATCCGACAGCGAATTTCCATCAAATACCAAACCATCGAAGGCCCGCCGCAAACCGCCGGAAAAACCGCGTTCCAAGTTTCCCAAATCCCGCGTTGTGTCGCCCAACGTTATCCGCATCCGGCTAAGTTGACTTTCAAAGGCATCCGTCATCGCAGTCACCGACCCGAGAGTCTGCTCAAGCGCTTTGGCTTCGGATTCAAGGGCGTCAAGCCCGTCGATATCATCCATCGTTCGCTCCTTTGTCCGGATAGGACCGGCTCAATTCATCCAAACGCGCACCGTTCATTGGCACTTCGCCAACCTCGGGTCCGATCAGCAACCACAACTCGGCAGGTGTAAGCGCCCAGAATTCGTGCGGCTTCAGCCCCAACCCGCGGAATCCCGTACGCATCAAGGCTGGCCAATCAAACGCTGTCACTGCACATCCTCCGGGCTGGCGAACGCGCGGGCCAGTAACTCTGCCGCCGCCTCCGCCGCCCGTACAGGACCGCCTTGAATGTCAGCGGCAATTAAGTCCGCAGAGGTGCCACGCCATCCCCCACCTCGAAGGCCCGCAACAATCAACGCCAATACATCACGGGTAGAAAACCGGCCCGCTTCGAACCGTTTCACGAGTTCAACGAGTGTGTCAGCATCCATCGCGGCCTCTAACTCCGCCAGCGCCCCCAACGTCAGCTTGCAGACGTGCGCCTGCCCGTCGATTGTTAACGCAACCTCACCTGCGAACGGATTGGCCGGGCCATTCATCATGGGAAGGCCGTGAACGTCACCTGCCCCGCAGATGTCAGAGACATCTCATACGTTGCTTCGCCGTTATGCGATCCTGCATACTCGATAGAACTGACCATAAACGGTCCTTCCATGGTACCGAAATCAGGGATGATCACCTGAAAATCAGGCGTATCGCCTTCAAAGAACATCTCGCGTACGCGTTCATCGCTCGCGGCGTCCTTGAACACACCCGATCCTGAAATCGCGGCAGATTTTACACCTGCGCCTCCCAGAACCTCGCGCCATCCGCCCGTACTTTCCAGCGATGTCACATCAACTGTTTCCGCATTAAAACTGATCCGCGTTGCCCGCAAACCAGCTGCGGTTTCAAATAGGCCATCGCCTGTCATGTCGATCTTGATCAACAGGTCCTTACCGTTCTGAGCCGTCATAGGAAATTCTCCTTCAATGTATAAAAATCAGTCATCCTGAACCCGTGCTTTGAACGTCAGATCGATGCGGCGCGTGTCCGCGGTCCCGACCCGTACGGCTTTTGCTCGATAGAAATTCAACGCTATCAGTGTGCCGCGATCCAAACTCAATTCAGCATCGACCAACGCATCAGACACGGCCGACGCCGCAACCTTTGCGGTCGCAAAACCTGCGGCGTCTGTCACAACCGACACGGTGAATTCATGTTCAGCTCCCGCGCCTGTTTTGTCGGATCGGTCGCGCGCGATTTCTGGACCGAGAGCCACATAAAGAGGCGGCACCATTCCGGACGGGATGGCATCAAAAATATTGGACCCCACAATCGCATCAAGCGCCGTGTCAACCACAAGACGTTGATAAATGGCGGTTTGAAGAGCCGCAGAAACACCATAACTCATGCTGCGATCTCCTCTTGTGCCAAACAGCGCAGATACCGTGCGTCCGTGTCATCTTCGGCCACCGATAATATCCGAAACAAACGTTCGCCTTCGCGAAATCGTTGATCTGGTTGGGGGCGCGCCGTTGAATGGGCAGGAGCAGCACGCAGCGTGATGATGTAATTCGACAGACTCAACGGGCCGGCAACACCCGCCTTTTCACGGCCCGATCGTGCCTTAATATTCGCCCACAGTGTGCCCAACGCCATCCAGCTTTGGGCAAATCCACCCGCGCCATCAGGGACGCGTGCTGGCATTTCAAGAATAAGCAACCGGTTCAAACGATAGCCCATCAACCCGCTCCTCCGCCTGTAAGACGGATGCTGCGATACCGCTCTATCAATGCGCTGACGCCAAAGGGCATACAACCGCCATCGTACTGAACCTCATGGCGGTATTCGTAGTAATGCGCAGCCAAAAGAAAGACGGCTTGTGCCAGATCCGCTGGCAGATCGCTCCAGTCCGGTCCAAATCCAGCCAGTATTTCAATTTTCACGGCGCCCGCTTGAGGCACAGATGGCAAAGATGCGGACACGGCCACCAACACGGGGCGCTGCATGTCTGGACGCACCTGATACGTGACCGGATCAATCAGTGTTGCATCGCCCATTCGGTCCAACACCTCGACCCGTACAATCGCGCTTACGGGGGCGATGGGAAGCACTTGTTCAAAGGCATCGCGCCACTTTGTCAGGGTCCAGCTGAATTGGCGCTCAATCAGCGCCTTTCCCGTGCGCGCTTCTATTGCGGCCAGGGCCGATCGCAGAAAACCCTCCAACAACCCATCCTGCATGCCATCATCGGAAAATCCCGACCCTAGGCGCAGATGCTCCTTAAAAAGGGCAACCGGCAATGCGTCCGGGTGCACGGTGGTTTCTTCTATTAACATCATGGGGTCACTCCGCAGGCAGTCCGACGTCATTTGGAAAACAGGTCCGAAAGAACCGGTCCAAGGCTAAAATCCGGGTGCATGTCCTTCGCGTTGCTTGGACGGAAGGAAGCAGCTGGACAACGCGAAGAGAACTCGCATCCCGCACGCACCCGGATCCGGGCAGGCCCAAAGGCATGCCCATTCACATCAGCGCCGTTTAGGCTGTGCCGAATTTCAAAAGCTTGATCGCCGCAAAATCTGATACGGCACCGCCAACACGCTTTGTCGCATAGAACAGCACATGCGGCTTGGCGCTGAATGGGTCGCGAAGAACACGCAAATCTGGGCGTTCCGCCACGGTGTAGCCCGCGCTGAAATCACCAAACGCGATGGCCGTTGAATCTGTTGCAATGTCGGGCATGTCTTCTGCGATCAAGACCGCATAGCCCAGCAGACGCGCTGGTTCATTTGCGACCAATCCATCGGACCACAAGAAACGACCGTCGTTGTCTTTCAGCTTACGTACAGCACCCGCAGTTTTCGAATTCATCACAAATGTACCATTTGCGCGGTATTCGGCACCCAACGCATACACCAGATCAATCAACGCATCGGCGCCGTCAAAATCACCGTCTGCACCTGTGACAACATAGCCAAGATTACCCCACGCCCAGACATCGTTGTCTACGTTCGGCGCGGTCAGAAAACCTGTTGGCTTATCGATACCATCACCAGATACAAAGGCCGCGGCCTCGGATCGGGCAAATTTATCAGCAATCCGACCGGCGAGCCATTCGTCGATATTGAACGCAGAATCATCTAACAACCGCTGGGACGCTTTCGGAAGCGCCGACAACTCGTGCAAAGCAATTGTAATGCGATCAATCTGCGGTGTGCCGGTTTCTGTTGTGGCAGCGGTTTCGCTGGCCCAACCTGCGCCCAGCTCTGTATGATCAATCAAGACATCATAAGACGTCGCTTCTACATTAACGACATTGGCAATTGCGCGGATCGATGCCGTTGCGGCCAGTGTTGATTGAACAGTCGCTGACGTTTGCGGATCAACGAGGTAGCCGCCGTCAGCAGCAACTGCCGATGACATGGATTTGCCTTCCATAGGCAAGTCGCGCAACGCATCATCATCGCCGGAACGAAGATAGTCTTCGAACGCTTTCTGATGAGGGGCCTGTTCAGACGCAGCAGCGGAGAGCGCGGGGCGCGCGCCTGCAATCATAGATTTACGATCAAGTTTGGTCATACGGTCGTCCTGCTCTTTTAGCTTGTTGTGAATATCTGTTGTGAAGTCTTTGAAATCGGTCACAAATCCCGAAATGGCGGATTTGAATTCGCTCGCTGGGGTCGTTGCGTCAGACACATCTTCCCCGGCCCGAGCCTTTGCATCGGGTGTCGTCATCGTTTGATCCTCTCAATGAAGAAGGGTGGAAACGCCGCCCCTATTGGCGGCCCAGCAAAGCGCGGGCATCCTCGAACACCCCCGCCAATTCACGCAGGGCATCAGACGCAGGTTCATCACCCTTTGCCCCCACCCGCGCATCAGGAAGCATCGGAAACGTCACCAGCGACACCTCCCAAAGCTCCAGTTCAGACAAAAGACGTCCGCCTTTTGCATTCTTGGTTGATCGTACTGTTCGGTACCCGATCGACAGCCCGTCAATGGCGCCAGCCTCAATCAGGGCAGCGGCTTCTGCACCTTTGGCCACATCGCGCAAGATACGCCCCTTGACCCAAAGGCCCGCCTTATCTTCGCGTACTTCGTCCCAAACGCCGATAGGGTGCGCCGGATCATGCTGCCATAGCATTTTAACGCGCCCGCCCGACTGGGCCAATTTTTCGATAGAGGCCGCATAGGCCCCCATTTCCACGACATCGCCCCCTTGATCGGCCTTTCCGAACAAAGACGCATATCCGCTGATCTCGACTCCATTTTCAACAGCCACTGATCCGCCAAGCGCAATAAACTTATGTTCTAATGTCATCTCAAATTCCCCCTGGTGCCGCCGTCAAGATTTGTTCAATCGCCTGCGCCATGATCACAGCGACCACGCCATATACGGTCAGCCACAAACGTCGCTCCAAACGCTCCATCATCTTTTCGATTTTCGCCAACTGCGTGTTCAACTGCGCGAACTGCAATGCAGCGACCCGTTCGTGCGCTTCGATCCGCAATGAAGGACTGCATTCAAATGTTTCCCTCAGTTCACGCATCGCCGACCTCAATGCTCGGTAACCCAAGCAAATTGCGCTTTTCTGCATCGGACAGGAACGACGCGCCGGCAACCCGTTTCCATTGGGCATCACGCTCAGCACTCAATGCGGCAACTTGATCCAGATCAGGTTTCAGATCGAACCGCTCACCGCGGAAATCTCCCAACCAATCCGAAATTGCGCCTGCAACACGCGTCACCAAGGGTAAAACCGTCAGCCTGTAAAAGGCGCGATTGGCCTCTTGATAGTTTGCATAGGTCGCATCACCGGGAATTCCCAACAGCATCGGCGGAACCCCAAATGCAATCGCAATCTCGCGCGCGGCACCTTCTTTGGTTTTTAGAAATTCCATATCAGATGGGCTGAACCCCATCGGTTTCCAATCCAACCCACCTTCCAACAACATCGGGCGCCCCGCATTCTTGGCCCCTTGATGCTGGGTTTCCATTTCATGTAGCAATCTGTCGTATTGATCTGTTGAAAGTTGGCTCTGACCATCTGCACCCTTGTACACGATCGCCCCGCTGGGCCGTGCAGCATTGTCCAGCAATGCCTTTGACCAGCGGCTTGCTGAATTATGAACGTCCAACGCCGTCGCCGCAGCCTGCATAGGCGATAATCCATAGTGATCGTCTTGCGGATGAAAGCTCTTGATATGACAGATCTGAGCGGGCCCGTCGCCCAAAGCAAACCGATGTTTGCGCCCACCAACTGCGTAATCGTAGGCCACAGGCCACCCATCCGCCCCCGGAACCAATGTCATCCGGTCGCTGCGCAAGACATGCAATTCGACAGGGCCCATATCCCCACCCACCGCTTCGATGTATCCATTTCCGGTCAGCAACAGCTGACCAAAAAGGGCCTCAAATAATTCCGCGCGCCCCTGCGCCCCATTTGGTCGCGAAATCAGATCAATCACTGGATGCGTATCATAGCGCCGCTCAGCGTCTTGTAGCACCAACGGCAAAGCAGCTGCCGCTTCTGCGATCAACTTGACCGCACGAAATCCGATAGGGTTGCTCTGGAACCCTGCGCGCGTCAGCGAAGTTGTATCGCGGGCGCCCCAAACGGATCGGCCAGCCGCACCCCACGCCGCGATCTTGCCAGTCGCAGATGCCTTGAGCTCAGGTATGTCCAATGGCTCTGCTACCGTTCGCTTCAGAAAATCAAACATTCAAATCCCCTCTGGTGCCGCCAATCCAAGGCGTCCGATCCAACACGATACAGTTTCGACTTAATTTCTTAGGAAGCCGCAAACCAACAGCTCGGTGCTGACGCAACAGCCTGAAAAACCTTGCTTTATTGACTAAAGCGTCCGCACTTGCGGGCGTCGCCACTGACGGGCCGGTTCCACAAACAAATCAGTAAGCGCCCAAACCAACGCATCGACCCGATCCGGGGATCCTTGCCCAACATACCCCCGTGTCGTCATCAGACACATTTCGTCTTCAAGCTCGACCATCTTTTGGGCGTGATACACGCGGTCCTGCTCATATAAGGCCGCTACAGGCTCGGCGCGGGCGGCTTTGCCACGGGTGGCGTGGACTCCTCGATAAGAAACAGCAGGGTCAATTGAGCGCACAATTTCTTCGACCATTGCACCCCCTTGATTGATTTCTGCCACCAAACGCTCCGCCCCATGGCGATCCATCGCCGATATCGCAGCGTTGGCCCATTGATTGGGGCTAACGCCCTGAACACTCGCGTCTTCCAAGACATATATTTTCCATTCAGATGCAGGCCCCTGGCTCGCGATACCGGCAACAATGATCCCACACGCGTCTGACGTTGCATCAGCACCCGCGGGCGGATCAACGGCAACCACAATGCGATCTAAGGAAGGGACCACATCGACGTGAACGCCCTGCAGCCCGACCGAATTCCACAGCGCACCGTCCGCGTCCGCCAACATTACCCCGTCAATTTCTTGGCGCCCGAGGCGCGTGCCTGCATAGCGCTCTTGAACCTCAACCAAAAAATTTTCTGCTAGGTTTACACGGTTTGCTTGTGTCGTCGCATGCGTCCGAACCGTACTATCGCGCTCTAATATCTCTTTCAGAATTGCAATATTTCGAGGCGTGGTCGTTACACATGCGCGAGGATTATCACCAATTCTCAACCCGAACTGCATCATATCCCAAGCGTGTTTCGCCTTTGGCCATTTTGCTAATTCATCCGCCCAAACAGCATCAAATTGTGGTCCACGAAGACGTTCTGGATCATGCGCCGAATACAATCGAGCCTCTGCGCCATTGGGCCATACCAACATTTGGCGCCCAGCAATCCAAGTCGGGCGACGATCCGGGGGCGAACAGGCCAAGATTCCGCTCTGGCCAAAAACCATGACTTCGCGGGCTTGCTCGATTGTTTCGCCAATTAGTCCAACTCTGCTTGATGTCCCCGGATCAAGGGGCCTTGGCCCCTCGACCATTGATCTCACCCATTCAGCGCCAGCGCGGGTCTTTCCGGCCCCACGCCCTCCTAAAACGATCCAAGTGCGCCAATCCCCGTCTGGCGGCAATTGATGCTCCAGCGCCCAGAATTCGAACAAATAGTTCAACGCGCATATTTGTTGGTTAGTCAGGCTCTCCAGAAATTTCGTCTGCTCCCGCGTTGGTGCGGATGCGACCAAGGCGGCGCCCAACTTCACGTCTGAGGTCATCGAAATCAATGTCTCCCTCTCTGACGCTGTCTTTGAATGTGGCTTCAAACTCCGCTTCCCTTCTACGCACATCAGCGAGCGCATCCGTCAGACGTGACATCTGCCTAGGCAGCATATCGATGTCTTTCAGGTCTCCTGCTTTCATAAGCTCGATGACAGTGTTCAGCGTTTCACCAATGGTTCGAAATAGCCGCCTAGCCTCCTTGATACGTTTGGCAGCCCTTTTTTTTCCGGTGGGGTTACCACCGTTTTTACTTTTCATGGGGAGGTCCCCTCTCAGGTTGCTCCATCCATCAACGAAAACAAAAAAGGGCGCCGAGGTGTTACGCTCAAAGCCCTTTAGTGCTTTCGTCCAGCGCACTATGTTTCTACGCCAAACCCAAATTTTCCTGAAACCTCTCCAATCCCTTAACGGGCTGCGGGTTCACAATTTTTTAACATCTTAGTTGCCAGATGCCTCAGCTTCCAAACGGCGATAGATCGCGACGTTCGCATTGTGCTCATCCAGCGTTACCGCGAAATTGTGCCCATCACGTGGGTTTAGCGTCTTGGCAACAAAGAAGATGAAATCGGTCTCTGAAGGGTTCAACGCAGCTTCGATTGATCCTCGCCCCGGGTTCGCAATCGGTGTCGCGGGCAAACCTTGAATAACATAAGTATTCCAAGGGGTTTCCGCCCGAAGTTCACTTTGCCGCAATCCGCGCCCCAAGACACCCTGGCCTTCTGTAACACCATAAATTACGGTTGGATCCGTTTGCAAACGCATGCCTTGGTTCAAGCGGTTCACAAAAACTGATGCCACATCAAACCGCTCATCAGATGTTGATGCTTCTTTTTCGATAATAGAGGCAAGAATCAGCGCCTCTTGCGGATTAGACAATGGCAACCCATCGGCTCGGCCTGCCCACGCTTGGGCCAAGGTTCGTTCTTGCGCAGCCTGCATGTCTTCCAACAATTCAGCAACCGAATCCCCAGCTTGAACCTGATAAGAATTCGGCGCGAGCATCCCTTCCGGGGGTATGTCAGACACCGCACCGTCCATGAACTCCAACGCATTGAGCGCCTGAACCGCCTGCCAGCTGGTCACACCTTCTGACATCACAACGCGATACTGTGTATCCGACGCCGCGCGGGTTTCGCTATACACTTGTGGAGCGTCGTCTTCGGCAGGATTGAAATTGGCCCGTTCCACGAACCGCCCAGTCGACGGCTCAAGCTCGCGCACCTGCGCCACGGTCCGCGTGACGCCAATTCGGTACACAATTTCTGTGCCACACGTCGACTGTCCACCGCGGGTCACGATATCGACAATCTCTTCCATGGACGTTGCCGCCGGAACCAAAAAGCTTCCTGCTTTCAACTGCGTTGCCTTATCCGCGTAATCCACGCCCATCCGAAAAATAGCAGGCGACGAAATGGCGTTCTGATCTGCCAGATCGTCACTGACGATCCGCATGTTAGACCCCGGGCGCACCTGTAAACATATCGCCTGTTCCAATGGCCCTTCGGCGGAATATTCGGACGTGCCCCATGCAATGACACCCCCCAAAAGAAACAACGCAACGATCAAAAATGTCAGCGCATTGCTGGCAATATGCTTCCACATTAGCCGATTTTCCCGAACAGAACGGACGCGTTTGTCCCACCAAAGCCGAAAGAATTCGACAAAGCGACATTGATTTCACGTTCAACCTTTGCGTTTGCCGCCAAATCCACCGTCGTTTCGACCGCTGGATTGTCTAAGTTGATCGTTGGCGGCGCAACTTGATCGCGGATCGCGAGGATTGAGAATATCGCCTCAATCGCACCTGCAGCCCCCAACAAATGCCCGGTCGCCGATTTCGTGGATGACATCGTAACCTGACTGGCCGCATCTCCCATCATCCGTTCGACTGCACCCAACTCGATGGTGTCCGCCATCGTTGATGTGCCGTGAGCGTTGATATAGTCGATATCCGCGGGTTCAAGGCCCGCATCTTTTAGTGCCATGCGCATAGACCGCTCACCGCCCTCACCGTCCTCAGACGGCGCCGTAATGTGGTAGGCATCCCCTGTCAGGCCATACCCCAACACTTCGGCATAAATCTTGGCCCCTCGGGCCACAGCGTGGTCATAGTCTTCAAGAACAACCATGCCCGCACCTTCGCCCATAACAAAACCATCGCGATCCGCATCATAGGGACGACTGGCAGCCTTTGGATTGTCCGCCCGTTTGGTGGACAGCGCCTTGCATGCGTTGAAACCCGCGATACCAATCTCGCAAATAGTGGCTTCAGCCCCGCCCGCAATCATCACATCAGCACGGCCAGATTTGATCAATTGCGTGGCATCACCAATTGCGTGCGCACCTGTAGAACAGGCCGTCACAACCGCATGGTTTGGGCCCTTAAAACCGTACTTAATCGCGATTTGTCCAGAAATTAGATTAATCAGCGCACCGGGCACAAAGAACGGCGACACGCGGCGCGGGCCCTTTTCTTTCATCATAACAGCGGTTTCCGCGATGGAATTCAGGCCACCAATTCCAGATCCTGTCAGCACACCCGTCCGTTCCAGATCCTCATCATTTTCGGGCGTCCAACCGGCATCCTGTACAGCCTGTTCAGCCGCAGCCAGCGCGAACAAAATAAACGTATCCACTTTGCGGCGGTCTTTTGCAGGCATATACGCATCGGGGTTAAACGTGCCGTCCGTGCCGTCTCCGTAAGGCACCTCACAAGCATAAGTCGTGCCAAAGCCCTCTGGATCAAAATGTGTAATCGGCCCGGCGCCAGATTGCGCATCCAAAATACGCTCCCAACTTTTTTCGACCCCGTCAGCCAACGGAGTGACAAGCCCCAATCCGGTCACAACAACTCGACGCATGGATCACCCTCAATGTT
>CAYOSK010000041.1:0-18959 GCA_964406585.1 uncultured Octadecabacter sp.
AGGGATGGGTGCGGTCGGTCAGCCCGTTGATCACCGGCACAGAGGCATATTCGGCCATTTCCAACAGGGTTTGTTCTTCGAATGTGCGGATCATGATCAGATCGACATACCGCGACAGAACGCGCGCGGTGTCGGCGATGGTTTCGCCGTGGCCCAGCTGCATGTCTTTGCCGGACAGAACCATTGTTTGCCCGCCCATCTGGCGCACGCCCACATCAAATGAAATGCGGGTTCGCGTCGATGGTTTTTCAAAGATCAGCGCAACCATGTGGTTGGCCAGCGGTTGATCGGCGTCAGGGGTGCCTTTGGGCAACCCAGCACGGGCGGATTTCATCGATGCTGCGGTATCGATGATTCCGCGCAGATCGGCGGACGAGGTTGTGTGAATATCAAGAAAATGGGTCATCTAAGTATCGCTTTTGATTGGTGTCGGACGGGGGTGCGGCCCCAGCCCCGGAAGTTGTTGGGCCAAAATGAAATCAGGCGTGGATCATCACCTGAACGGGATCGCCATCTTCGCAGGGGGCGATTTTGACTTTGCGAAACCCGGCGCGGGTATAGGCATTTATCGCGCGGGTATTGTTTGGGTCCGGATCGGTCAGAACCACAGGATAGTGGCGGCGCAATTCGGACAGGCGCGCGGCGATATAGCCTGCACCATGCCCCTGCCCCAGAAAGGCAGGATCGCCAAGAAATGTGTCGATGGCGCGGGCGGTGTCGGGCTGATCTTTGTACTGCGGCGCACCAAAGGCATGGGCGTTATAATCCTGAATGAACGCGAACGGCGCACCATCGGCCTGCGCGATGCGCATGTCCACCACGCCTTTGTCCATGTCTTCATCCACAAGCCGCAATTCCGTGGCGCTGTCGCCCCACCAGCCGTTGATGTGCGGATGGGTCAGCCAGTTTGCAAACATCGGGTAATCTGCTCGCGTCATCGGGCGGAACGCATAATTAACCATCGTCAGCCACCTGTTGCGCGGCGGCGTCCAAACGGGTCATGGCCGCATCGATATCTTCATCCGAGATATTAAGGGGCGGCAGCAGACGGATCACATTGTCTGCGGCGGGGATCGTTATGACCTGTTGATCATAGCCTGCGTTGACCACGTCCATGTTTGTCGCTTTGCACTTTAGCCCTAACATCAGGCCCGACCCGCGCACGTCTTCAAAAACATCTGGATGGGCGGCAACAAGCCCTTCGAGTTTCTGGCGCAACAGACCCGCCTTGCGGTTCACATCAGCCAAAAAGGCAGGGTCGGCGACAATATCCATCACCGCGCAGCCCACCGCACAGGCAAGCGGATTGCCACCATAGGTGGACCCGTGGGTGCCTGCGGTCATGCCACTGGCCGCCTGTTCAGTGGCCAGAACAGCCCCCAATGGAAAGCCGCCACCAATGCCTTTGGCGACCATCATAATATCAGGCGTAACGCCGGACCATTCGTGGGCAAACAGTTTTCCTGTTCTGCCAACGCCGCATTGGACCTCGTCGAGGATCATCAGCAGGCCGTGTTCATCACACAGATCGCGCAGACCTTTTAGACAGGCATCCGGCAATGGGCGAATGCCGCCTTCGCCTTGCACGGGTTCCACCATGATCGCGCCAACGGTTGGCGATGTGGCTGCCTGTGTCAGCGCATCGTGATCGCCAAATGGCAAATGTACAAAACCGGGCAGCAGCGGGCCAAACCCTGCGGTCATCTTTTCGGATCCGGCTGCTGCGATACCGGCAGAAGACCGGCCATGAAACGACCCATCAAAGGTGATAATGTCCGTACGCTCGGGCGCACCGTTGTCATAGTGGAATTTGCGCGCCATCTTCACCGCCAATTCACAGGCTTCTGTGCCCGAATTGGTAAAGAATGTCGTGTCCGCAAAAGTGTATTCAGCCAAGACATCGGCCAGCTTTTGTTGCGGTTCGATGTGATACAGGTTGGACACATGCCACAGTGCATTGGCCTGCGTTGTCAGCGCATCAACCAATGAGGGATGCGCATGGCCCAGCACGTTCACAGCAATTCCGGCCCCCAGATCAAGAAAACGTCGCCCGTCTGCTTCGACCAGCCAAGTGCCGGACCCTTTGGTGAAATTCAAAGGGGCGCGATTGTATGTGGGCAAGACAGTGGTGATCATAGGATGAACCTTTGTAAAGAAGGGGCGTTGGTGCGCCAGCACAGGCCCCGTGTCAATAATGTTGGTAAAGTGGATGTGTTTTGGACAGACAGAAAGACGGCGCGGATCGGGTGGATCAGCGTCGGCGTCGGGTCTGTGTTGGTGTCAAAACGATCATCATGCGATTGATTTAAGCGAAAGAGGTGGATTCGGGAACCCCCTAATCTGAACCCTTTGCATTGGTGTCTTGTCTTCGTGCCTTGTCGCGCCCGTTCAGGTGTGGGAGGGATCGCCATGACCCATCCACCCGCCACACGTCCGCAAAACCCCACCGCCGCTGTCACCCTGATGGTTCTGGCAACGGTGTTCATTGCGGGGACAATGTTGGCGGCCAAATCGCTGGGCACAGACGTGTTGGGTGACCCGCTGCATCCGCTGCAAATCAGCCACGGGCGGTTTGTGTTCGCGTTCATGGGACTGGTGTGTGTCGCCGCCGTGTTGCGCCCCAAATTGCGCGCGCCGAATATCAAATGGCACCTGTCGCGGACCTTGTGCGGAGCCACGGGCGTGACATTGATGTTTGCAGCCGTCGCGTTCATCCCGCTGAGCGATGCGACCGCGATTTCGTTCCTGAACCCGGTGTTTGGCATGTTACTGGCCATTCCGTTTCTTGGGGAAACTGTGGGGCGCTGGCGCTGGGCTGCGGCGGGCATTGCGTTTGTCGGGGCGCTGGTTTTGTTGCGTCCGGGATTGGGGACGTTTCAGATTGCCGCACTGCTGGCGTTAGGCGCTGCATTGGCGATGGGGTTTGAATTGATCTTCATTAAAAAGCTGGCGGATCGCGAACCACCCCTTCAAATCCTGCTGATCAACAACTTTATCGGCTGGATTTTGATGTCCACGGTGATGATCCCGTTTTGGGCCCCGCCCACGGGCGCACAATGGGCGGTGTTGGTGGGTCTGGGTATCATGATGGCGGCTGCGCAGACTTGTTTTGTCAATGCAATGGCGCGCGCCGATGCGTCCTATGTCACCCCGTTCAGCTACCTGACGCTGATCTTCGCAAGCCTCTACGATTGGGCGATCTTTCGGGTCATACCCGATTGGATCAGCGTGCTTGGCGCGGCGATTATCGTGTCCGGCGCCGCGCTGTTGGCCTGGCGCGAGGCCGTGAACCGTTCCCGTGCCTAGCTTTTCAACCGATACCCCGTCTTGAGCCACCGCCAAACCACGAACAGCACCAATGCGACGTAAATCGCAACCACGCCCAGACCGACCCAAGGCGCGCTGTCACTGACGCCAAGCGCGCCGTAGCGCACCCCGTCGATGATGTAGAAAAACGGGTTAAGGTGGCACAAAGTTTGCAACACAGGCGGCAAGGCCTCGATCGAATAAAATGTCCCCGACAGAAACGCCAAGGGCGCGATCACAAAATTTGTGATGGCTGACATTTGATCGAACTTTTGCGCGTAAATCGCAGCGATCATCCCCAGACCGCCCATCAAAAGGGACCCCATCAGAACAAAGACGAACGCCCAGATCGGGTTCACTAACGGCATGCCGATAAACACCATGGCGCCAATCCCGATGACGATGGCCACGATCAGCCCGCGCGCAAACGACCCAGCCAAATAGCCAATCAGCAATTCGAGGGCCGACAATGGCGGCATCAACGTATCCACGATATTGCCGCCCACCTTGGCCGAAATAATAGACGACGAACTGTTGGCAAACGCATTCTGAATCACCGTCATCGTCAAAATGCCCGGCGCAAGGAACACCATAAACGGTTGCCCCATTACATCCCCACGCTGCGCCCCGATGGCGATGGTAAACACCAACAACAGAAGCCCTGCGTTCACCAATGGCCCCAGCACGGTTTGCGACCAGACGTTCAAGAACCGCAACACTTCGCGGCGCGCCAAGGTCCACGTGCCCAACCAGTTCACCGCGCCAAATCGGCGCACGCCCATTCCTGTCTTCGTCATGTGATGCTCCTGCTTTTGCACGCGGTTTCGTTTTCATCTTGGCGATACATTCCCCGCCTCAGGCGTCGCATCTTGCAACTGCGCACCACCAGATTCGTTTTCTGCATCAGTCCGCCTTGTATCCGCGCACAGGGTGCTTAAAATAGGGGATCAAACGAATTCTCAACCCCGAACATCAAACCGGGGCCAGCCTTTAGAAAAGTGGAACCGATATGTCCTGGACCGACGAACGCGTCGACGTGCTCAAAAAGATGTGGGGCGAAGGCCAATCTGCCAGCCAGATCGCCAAAGAATTGGGCGGTGTGACCCGCAATGCTGTGATCGGCAAAGTGCATCGTTTGGGCCTAAGCAACCGCGCGGGTTCTGGCGGGGCGTCCAAGCCCGCAGCGCCCAAAGCGGATGCCAAACCAAAGGCCCCCGCCAAGCCCAAGGCTGCGCCGAAAAAGGCCGCCTCAAAAACCGAAGAAATTCAGGAGCCGCGGACTGAATCCGCGTCCCCGCCGCCACAGCCCAAGATATCAGCAGCACGCCGCGCGATCATTCCCGCCGGTCAACCCCTGCCACCGCAGCCCAGCGCGAACGAAATTTCACCCGAGGCATTGGCCAAGGTGAACGAGGTCGAAAAGACCGCCAAGAAAATCAGCTTGATGGAATTGACAGAAAAGACCTGCAAATGGCCTGTGGGCGATCCAGCCACAGATCAGTTCTGGTTTTGCGGGTTGGCGGTTCAGCAGGGCAAACCTTACTGCGAAGCCCACGTTGGCGTGGCGTTCCAGCCAATGTCATCACGCCGCGACCGTCGGCGCTGAAGACATTTTTGAACCTGATCAAAAGCCCGCCAAGACTGGCGGGCTTTTGCGTTGTCCTGCTTTGTACGTGGGGCGCAAAGATACGGTTATCTTTCGCACAATGGCCCAAGAACGCCCCCAAACAGGGCCTGATCAAGCTTCTTGTTGGGCATTTCAGCACGATGGGTTTCAGTGGCGAGCGCCGCGGATACCGCGGTCGTCCCAGGTAAGGTCACGGACCACAACTGTTTAGAATGCCTGCCTGTTTCAGGCAGGCTTTGGGGCGTCGCGTTTGCTTACTTGACCAAAGGTCAATTCAAGGCTTGCCGCATCGAGCCGTTGCGGCCATGCTTCTTTAACGAGAGAAATTAACGATTCATTCGCGCTGAGGCAGAAATGGCGCAACAACCCATAGGTGACCTATGACATCCAGTGCCCGATCTAAATCTGCTGCAAAAACACTCAGCGACGCAGAACTTGCTGAACGTGTCTGCAAGGCAATGTTGGACGCCACGAAAGACCACAATGAGGCCGAGCAAAAACAGCTTATCGCGACGGCCGAGCTTTGCGCAAAAATTCTCATTTCAAACTGAAGTTAGCATAAGGAATACCCATGGCTGAAAAACAACAAAGCGTCTCTCCGCAGGTGACGGATGCTGTCACGCAAAGCAACGTGTCGGTGGTCGCGCAGGCACCGGCAATGGCGATTGGAAACGTATACCAAACCCTTGCACACGCCACAGGCATGCTGTTCGAAAACTCCACAGCGTCGCAGCAACAGCAGGATATTTTGTCTCAGGCGGCGACCACGCAGGGCGTAATGCAAATCTATAGCTTGGATATGGTGGCCGAAAAATTTGCAAAACCGACCAAAGCAAAGGGATCCTAACCACATGAGCGCTTCAAATAATATCAATAGTGAAATTACCGACGCCCTTTCAAATACGTTGCTGGCAACATTGGGCGCGTCACAAGACGTCGCGATCAGCGTGCAACAGCAATCCTTTGTACACGCCCTTGGTCTTGCGATGCACAACGGCGTCACGCGTCAAGCGGCGGGACAACAAATCGCAGATGCGCTGGTGACCGCGGGTCTTGCGAAAGCGGGGGAGGCGTAAAAATGTCAGATTCTGTCGTGAGAATTTCGAAAGTGAATGAAGAAATCGCAGAAGCACTCGCCCTGCTGAACAAACAAATAAAAGACAATCCGACTGAATTGGCGGCATGCGGTGTCGCCCTGAGTGCGGCGCAAGCCCTTACGCTGGCCGTGCAAGACAGCGTCGACCACTTGCGCCGTATGCAAATGATATCCGAAGCAATGGCGATCAAAGCTTTGAAAACGGGTGACGCGAGCGGCGGCGCGGATGGCGCGGCACTTGTTGCTGCCGCTTTCGAGCAGCTCAAGCAGGTCGCAGAACTGGCCTCTAAGACCGTAAATTTCGCTCGATAAATCGATGTCTATGCGCAGGCCCATGGTTCGGGCCTGCGTTACCAACCGGCTTAATGTGCGGGTTTGATGAACGTTCCATTGCGCAAGTCGCGCATCGCTTGGCGCAATTCGTCTTGTGTGTTCATCACGATGGGGCCGTGCCACGCCACCGGTTCTTGGATGGGTGCGCCTGAAATCAGCAAGAACCGCACACCGTCTTTGCCCGCTTGCACGGTCACTTCGTCACCTGTGCCGAAACGGATCAACGTTCGATCACCGGACATGTCGCGGATGTTGACCTCTTGGCCCATAACCTCTTTTTCCAGCAACACACCTGCTGGCGCGCTGGCATCAGCGAAGGCGGCCTGACCTTCGAACACATAGGCAAAGGCCCGGCGGTAGGTGTCGATCTTGAACGTCTTTTTCACACCTGCGGGTATGGACACGTCCAGATATTGTGGATCGGCGGCAATGCCATCCACGGGGCCGCGTTTGCCCCAGAATTCACCGACCACCACACGCACAACGGTGCCGTCATCATCAATCACTTCGGGGATTTCTTTGGAATCTACGTCCTGATAGCGCGGATCAACCATTTTCTGCGCGGCCGGCAAATTGCCCCACAACTGAAACCCGTGCATCTGGCCCTGTGCGTTTCCGGCGGGCATTTCTTGGTGCATGATGCCGGATCCCGCCGTCATCCATTGCACGTCGCCCGCCCCCAACGTGCCCGTATTGCCAAGGCTGTCGCCGTGTTCAACCGTGCCGTTCAAGACATATGTGATGGTTTCGATGCCGCGGTGGGGGTGCCACGGGAACCCTTTTTCGAACTGTGCCGGAATGTCGTTGCGAAAATCATCAAACAACAAGAACGGGTCAAGTTCGGACGGGTCCTGAAACCCGAAGGCACGGTGCAGGTGGACCCCTGCGCCTTCCATGTGTGGGGACGCGGCGCGGGTTTCGATGACGGGTCTGATAGACATAATATGTCTCCTTTGATCAGCGTTGATCGCTAGGTAGGTCGATGCAGTTGCGCAGGCAAGGGGCGATAAATCACCATTTATGTGCAAAGACGCACAGGACTTGCCGCCGCGCCCGCCTGCCCCTAAACCGTTGCAACGATGCGCAGCTTTGACACCGCCACTCGATCTGATTGGATCACCGACCGCGCCCTGCGTGGAATCATTGGCACGGCCCTTGCGCTGCCCTATGCCAAACGGGTGCGTTGGTTCGGTGGCATGATCGAGCGCATTGTTGCCCCCGCTGCGGGGTATCGCAAACGCGCCGCCAACCAAATCAGCATGATCTGGCCCGATTTGGCGAAAGATGAGGTCGAGCGCATCGCGCGTGCGTGTTGCAACAATTTCGGCCGCACGATGATTGAGGGATATTCGCGCGCCGAATATACCGCGCATCTGGCGAACACGACCCCGCACGGCCCGGGCCTTGGCGCCATTGAACAGGCCAAAGCAACGGGGCGGCCCGTGTTGTTTGTCACAGGGCATTTTGGCAACCATGACGCCCCGCGCCATGTGTTGAACCGCATGGGCTATACCATTGGCGGGATCTACAAACCGATTTCAAACCCCTATTTTAACGCCCATTACCTACGCACCATCCAAGACGTGTCCGGCCCCGTTTTTCCGATCGATCGCGACGGCATGGCAGGGTTTATGCGCATGTTGAAAGACGGTGGCATGGGCACGATGTTGTTCGATGTGCGGGTCAGCAAATACCCGGCGATCCCGTTTCTGGGCCATCCCGCCCATACGTCCACTGGTCTGGGGGCGATTGCGTTGAAGACAGATGCGCTGATCGTGCCCTATTTCGGGACCCGCAACGCAGACGGTTTGACGTTTGATGTCGCTGTTGAAGCCCCCGTTGATCTGACCACCCCTGAACAGATCATGCGCGATGTCACCGACCGCCTTGAGGCCCGCGTACGTGCCCATCCTGACCAGTATTTCTGGGTCCATCGGCGGTGGGGCTGACACCATGGCACCGCCACCTATGACCCCGCAACGATCCCCTGTTTCATTCATCGCGACGTCCCAGCCCGACGTGGCAGAGGCATTTTACAGCACGGTTCTAGGTTTGGACCTGCGCGACGCGTCGCCCTATGCATTGGTTTATGACGACGGTGGGCAGATGTTGCGGGTCCAGATTGTCGCCGATTTCGTTCCACCGTCCTACACCGTTCACGGATGGCAGGTGCAATCCCTTAGGGACGAGGTTTCAAACCTCTCTGCCAAAGGTGTGTCGGTCATTCGCTACGATGGTTTGGCGCAAGACGAACACGGTATTTGGACAACGCCGGACGGGCACATGATTGCGTGGTTCCATGACCCCAGCGGGAACATTCTTTCGCTTACCCAATATCGCCCTCCTGCATAGGGGCGCGCGCCAACGATTGCACCGCCCCGCCCTGCGTGGCATCACCGCACAAACATCGGAGAGCCTTTATGAAAATTGCCAACCGCGCCATCGGCCCAAAACATCCCCCCCTTGTGATTGCCGAAATCGGGATCAACCACGGTGGTGATTTGACGGTTGCCAAAGACATGGTGCGTCTTGCGGCTTTGTCGGGCTGTGAAATGGTCAAACACCAAACCCATATTGTCGCCGACGAAATGACAGACGAAGCCAAACAGATATTCCCGCCCAATGCGGATGTGTCGATCTGGGAAGTGATGGAGCAATGCGCCCTTGGCCCTGACGATGAGGCCGAATTGAAACGCTACGCAGAAGACCTTGGGATGATCTTTATCTCCACCCCGTTTAGCCGCGCGGCCTGTGATTTTCTGGAAACGCTGGATGTGCCAGCCTACAAGATCGGATCGGGCGAAGCAGACAACCTGCCGCTGATCCGCCACATCGCATCCAAAGGCAAACCGGTGATCATGTCTACGGGGATGCAAACAATCGAAACCATCCGCGCATCCGTGCAAATCTTGGAAGACAGCGGTGTGGATTACGCGCTGCTGGAATGCACCAACCTGTATCCCTCTCCGCCCGAAATCGTGTCCTTGCAAGGTGTCACCGATTTGCGAACCGCCTTTCCCAATGCGGTTGTTGGGTTTTCCGACCATAGCATCGGGCCAGAAATGGCGCTGGCATCGGTCGCGCTGGGGGCCTGTATTCTGGAACGCCATTACACCGACACGCGCTATCGCAAAGGGCCGGATATCAGTTGTTCGATGGACCCCGCCGAATTGCGCCACCTAATCGATCGGTCCCGCGAAATTCACATCGCCCTGCACAACCCGAAACAACGGACCGCCGCCGAGGAAGACGTGTATAAATTTGCCCGCGCGTCCGTCGTTGCGGATGCCGATTTGCCTGCGGGCCACACAATTACCGAAGCCGACATCTGGGCCCGCCGCCCCGGATCGGGCGCGATTGCCGGCTATGATTTCGACAAGGTCGTGGGCAAAACGCTGAAGGTCGCCGTGACGCGCAACCAACAGCTGACATGGGATGATTTTGATGCGTGAACTGCCCGGAACCTATCGGCACGATATCCTACAGTTGCTGGAGGGGTCCGATCTTGTCGGGATTGAGCTTGGCGTGGCGGCAGGTGAATTTTCCGCCCGCATGGTCGGGTCTGGACGGTTCAAAGAATTCTTTGGCGTGGATATGTACGCGGACAGCCATGACACGCAACAATACAAAACCGCACTGCGGCGTGTTGGCGTCCATGAAAATTACAAACTTCTACGGATGAGTTTTGACGAAGCCTACGATCTGTTCGACGACGAGTCTTTGGATTTCATATACATCGACGGCTATGCGCATTCCGGCCAAGAAGGCGGTGACACGATCTGGAAATGGGCCCGCAAGGTCAAAGTTGGCGGATTGATTGCGGGCGATGATTATCACACCGACTGGCCGTTGGTCAAAGAAGCCGTCGATCGGTTCCTAGAGTATACCGGTTTTGACGGAGCCGTCACCACACTGGTCGAACCGGACATCAACTATGCGGCGCACCCGACATGGGGCGCGATCAAAACGGCCCCCGTGACGGGCGAAGCGCCCGCGGATCTTTACGAAAAAGGCAAAGCCGCCGCCGCGCGGATCGCGGCGAAACGCAAGGCCGGCCAGAAGGCAAGCAATTTGATTCACACGCTTGTGGGCGATGAACGATACCAGCAACTTCGCCTGTGGAACCGGAACCGCAAGGCGCGCCGAAAATGAATGATCTGGTGCATAATTTCACGGGCACACAGACCGCGCCTCATGTGATATGCGTCACCATTGATGGCAATTATCTGCCTTATGGATTGTTTGTCTTGGATCAGATTGCCGCGCTTCATCCCGCGCCGCGCCGTTTTGATCTGTGTATCGTCACAACAGGACCTTTGCCGGATCATGCGTTGATCCATGAGCTTGGGGTTCGCATTTGTACTTTGCGCAGCGATGCTTTGTCTGGGTTTCCGCGCAACACGCATATTCCCGTAGCGACGTTTATGCGACTACATTGTGCCCGTGCGATGCCTGACTATGACCGCATCCTATATTTGGATTGTGATCTGTTTATTCGGCGCGGCGATTTTGAGACACTGTTAAACGTAGACATGGGGCCCCACCCGATTGCCGGTGCGCGCGACCCATTTCAATTCCGTCATCCCAACCGTGTTCCCAAGGACATGAAGAAATTGGGGCTTGGGGCGTTCAAATATCTGTCTGCTGGTGTGCAGCTGATCGATACGAAACGCTACAACGCCATGGAAATCGGAGAGAAAGCCTTGGCGATGGGCAAGGCACGCCCTGATGATCTGCTGACGTTGGACCAGTCGGCAATCAACGCGGTTCTCCGGGGCGGCTTTGCTGAATTGCCGGCGGGGTGGAATTGGCTTTATGGGTTTCGAACGCTTTATTTCACCGAAATTTACGACCCTCCGATCCTGCATTTCGCAGGGCGGCGCAAACCATGGAACACCTTGAATGGCGAATTTCCCGAACGCTATTCAAAGGCCTACCGCGCGTTTTTCAACGCCCATTTCCCCGAATTGGCCGCCAAGATCGCGCCTTTTACTCCGCCATCAAAAAACCGGATCGCGCATCTGCGGTATCTGTTCAACCACATCAATGGACTGCGCACACTGATGCCCGCGTTTGATCAATTCACCCATGACTTTGACATAAAGCTTTAGTGCGGCCCCCTGCCCGCACTAAGGTTCCCCAACACACTGACGAGAAAGACATCTGATGACCCAAAAGCGTTCCCTAAAGAATACCGTCAAGGCCATAGCGGGTACAAAACGGATCAGCTTTTTTGATCTGGATATGTATTCGCCGTTTAATCGTGGCCCAAACCAGGAAAAAACCCAGCACGCGCTGGACAGCGCCAATACGATCTTTACCCGCATCAATGCACTTGCAGGGCACTACGCGGTGCCGGATCTTGACATCGTGGATGCCGAAACCTTCCGCGCGCAAAGCGATGGGGCGTGCGATGCCCTAAAGATATTGTTGGACGAACACGGGTCCGACAAGGCCAACAAACATAACTATCACCTGCTGCTGGGCTTTTTGCTGAAAGACCGTGACGCCATTGGCAAGGTGCTTGAAATTGGGTTGGGCACAAACAATCCTGATGTGTCGTCAAACATGACCAAACACGGAAAACCCGGCGCATCTGTGCGCGCGTTTCGCGATTTTCTGCCCAATGCCCAGATATATGGCGCGGATTTCGACAAACGCATTTTGTTCAGCGAAGACCGTATCGAAACCTTCTTTGTGGATCAGACGCAGCCTGACACCTTTGACGACCTGAAGGCACAGCTTCCGACTGGGTTTGATCTGATCATTGATGATGGGCTTCATTCCCCACTGGCCAATGTCAATTCTGTGAACTTCGGGTTGGAGTTGCTGGCCGTCGGGGGCACGATGATCGTCGAAGATGTGAACCCCGCGACAACGGAGCTGTGGCAGGTTGTTGCGCGGCTTGTTTCGGATCGGTTCGACACGACCATCGTCCAGACCACACATTGCCCCGTTATTGCATTCAAGCGTCTGAAATAGCGGATGACCAAGTCCCTTCTTTTCGTGACCGGCACCCGTGCTGATTTTGGTAAGCTTGAGCCACTGGCCATTGCTGCGCGCGATGCGGGCCATCGGGTCGCGTTTTGGGTGACAGGCATGCATATGCTGGATCGCTACGGGCTGACCAAAAACGAAGTCGGGCGGGTGGACGGCGTCGGGGTTCATGAATACCTCAACCAGCGGCCAGGTGATCCGCAGGATCATGTGTTGGCCAAAACAGTCACCGGATTTTCTGATTTCGTCGCCGAACACCGCCCTGATTTGGTGGTGATCCACGGGGACCGGATAGAAGCGCTGGCCTGTGCCTTGGTGGCGGCCACCAACTACATCCGCTCTGCCCATATTGAAGGAGGGGAGGTCAGCGGCACGATTGATGAGATTTTCCGCCATTGTAATTCGAAACTCGCCAGCAGCCATTTCGTATCCTCTGACGGGGCCAAAAAGCGGGTGATGGCCATGGGCGAACCCGCCGATACGATCCACGTGATCGGCTCGCCCGAGCTTGATTTTCATTCCGCCCCATCCGGCGTCAGCATTGACGACGTGCGCGCGCGGTATGAATTGCCCGCGGGCGATTTCGGGATCGTGGTGTTCCACCCTGTCACATCCGAAGCGGACAGCATGGGCGCACAGGCCCGTGATTTATTCGGTGCGCTGGATGCATCGGGCAAACGGTTCGTGGTGATCGCGCCCAACAATGACCCCGGTTCGGATGACATTTTTGCGGTTCTCAATGGCCTGCCAAAGGATCGGTTCCGCATTCTGCCATCCATGCGTTTTGCACATTTTTCCGAACTGATGAAAAACGCTGCGGTGATGGTTGGGAATTCCAGCGCAGGCGTGCGCGAGGCCCCGTTTTTGGGCACCCCGTCCCTTGATGTTGGCAGCCGCCAAACCAACCGCGCGTCGGCCCCGTCCTTGTTTGCTGTGCAGGCCAGTGACACGGGCGGCATCGCGGACTTTGTCGCGACACAGTGGGGCCAGCGATATGTGCGCCATGATGCGTTTGGGCAGGGCGACGCGGCGGCGCGGTTTGCCGATATCGTCAGCGATCCGGTGTTCTGGGATGGCGATTTGCAAAAACGGTTCCATGATCAATAGGCCCAAGGTCGGCGGCATGCTGCGGCTTGTGCTGGCGGCCAGCGCAGCGCTGCAACCGCTGGCGCGCCCGTTGCTGCACCGCCGCCTAAAACGCGGCAAAGAAGACCCAGAGCGCTGGCGCGAAAAGCTGGGCGACCCCACAGCAGTGCGCCCGGACGGGCCGCTGGTGTGGTTGCATGGTGTGGGTGTGGGCGAAGTGATGGCTCTGCGCGGATTGATCGACCATTTGGCGCGCAACCGCCCCGAGCTGAACTTTCTTGTCACATCCTCGGCGCGATCATCGGGCGATGTGTTTGCCCAGAACATACCGCCGCGCACGCAGCACCAATACCTGCCGCTGGATATGCCTGCGCCAGTGGCGGCGTTTCTGGATCATTGGCGCCCCGATCTGGCTGTTTGGTCGGATCAAGAGGTTTGGCCTCGGCTGGCTGTCAGCTGTGCGCGGCGCGGCATTGCGCAGGCCTATGTTGCTGCGCGCATCACGGACGCATCTGCCAAGGCGCGCGCGCGGTTCGGAGCGGCCTACGGTGATCTGTATCGGCTACTAGACGCCCGCCACGCGCAGGACGACGGCAGCGCCGCGCATCTGTCCGCATTGATGGGCGATGACACGCCTGTGGCCGTCACCGGGTCGCTAAAGCCGGCCAGCGCGCCCCTGTCTGCGGACCCAATCGCGCTGGCAGATGTTCAAAGCGCGGTTGGTGATCGCCGGGTTTGGGTTTTGGCGTCCTCCAACGAAGCGGACGAAGCCCGCGCGATGGCGGCCCATAAAATTGTGCTGCAGAAAGATGCCGGCGCCCTGTTGATCATCGTGCCGCGCGATCCCAAGCGTGGGGATCAGATTGCCGCGCACAGCGGATTTGAAATCGTTCAACGCAGTGCGCAGTTGTTGCCAGATGATGCCACTCAAATCTACGTCGCTGATACATATGGTGAACTTGGGCTGTGGTATCGCATCGCCTATGGGGCGGTCATTGGCGGCACATTTGACAGCACCCAAGGCCACAACCCGTGGGAAGCCGTCGCGCTGGAGTGCGCGGTGTTGCATGGCCCAGAGGTACAGAATTTCGCTGCCGATTTTGCGCAACTGGCCGACGCAGACGCCACGCGCAATGTGCAAACCCCAGAAGATATTGCGCAGGCCTTATGCGACGCAACGCTGGCAACCTGCGCGCAACGGGCAAATGCAGTGCGCGCGAAGGCCGCCGAGGGGCTGGATAAGATCGCAGATGATTTACTGGCGCTTATGACCCGCTAAAACTCCATCGCGGCGGTGCCTGTGAAAACACGTTTGCCCCATGCGTCGGCGATCAAATCGCTTGATCCGCGCATATCGCTCAGACGCGGGGCCAATGGAGTCAGGGCCGCGTTTTCATCATCGATCAACGCCAGCCAATCGCGGGTGATCGCGCGGAACATATCATTGCGATCATACGCAAATGTGTCGGTTTGCGGCCGCGCGCCGTCATCGTGCGTGATCGTCGCGGTCAACATATCCAGGCTGCGGGTGGCCCGCGTTCCCGACAGATCGGATCGACGCAAGCTAACAGGGGACAGATAATCCATCGCCACGGTGCCCGCCCGCCCGTTGGGATCACTGAGCGTTATGCGTGATGCAAAATCAACGCCCTCGAAATCGGCGTGGCCCACGCTGGTGACAGATTGCACGGTCAGGTCCGCAAACAACGCATGGGCAAGGTCAACCTCGTGACACAAATCCAGCAACACGCCCCCGCCTTCGGCCTTGGCCGCATAGCTGTGCGGGAACGACCAGTTTTGCCGCCACTGGCGCACATCATGGCCAATTTCAAACGTAAACCCGTAGACATCATTCAGATCACCGCGCGCCATGGCCTGAACCACCGGATGATAACGCGCCATAAATCCCAACATGGATCGCGCGGCCAAATCACCCGCCGCGCCGAAAATGTCAGCGACACCCGCCGCCGTCCAATGGAGTGGTTTTTCAACATAAAACGGCACGCCCATTGCGGCGCAAAGCTCTATCAGTTCAAGACGCACCTGCGTGGCCGTCGCGATCACCATGCCCTTGATGTCTGAACGGTTCTTTACCGAGCCCGCATCAAAATCGCGCCACGCGATCAATTCGGCATCAGCCCCTAACGCTTGCAAATTCGCCACATGGCGCCGCCCGATGGACCCCGCACCGACGACCAGTATCACCACGCGCTAAAGCCCCCGTCCACGTTGATCATCTGGCCCGTCATATAGCCCGATTGCTTGGACGCCAGAAACAACATCGCATCCGCAATTTCATCAGGTTCACACATGCGCCCCGCCATGATCAATTCGCCGACACGTTTCTGGAATTCATCGGAATGGCCGTTGAACACGGCGCCGGGGGCGATGGTATTGACCGTGGCTTGCCGTTTCGCCCAATACCCCGCCAACCACACCGTCAGCCCGTGAATACCTGCTTTTGTGACACCGTAAGCGCTGAAATTCTTGAATGGCATGCCGTCATAAATCGGGTGATGCGCCCCGTTGAGCGCATACATGGACGCCACATTGATCAACGTGCTGGGCCGTTTTCCAACGATGTCGCGATCCATCTGCCGCGCGACCAAAAACGCGCCCGTCAGGTTGGTGCGCATGGTCTTTTCCCAGTCCTCCAATGTGGTATCGGCAAAATCCGGGAATGTGCCGCCCGCGCCCATCAACATCTCGCCTGTTATGGCGGCGTTGTTCAAAACAACATCGGGGGCCCAGCCGTCCGCATGAACGGTCTTGAAAATTTCAACGATCTGTTCTTCGGACCCGACATCCAGCGGGTAGATCGCAAAATCGGGGTTGTCGCCGTGCGCTTCGGCCAGCCCGTCAAACCGATGGCCCGGTAGGTCCGTGGCCACAACCTTGGCCCCTTGGTCCAACATCCGCCGCACATATGTGCTGCCCAATACGCCGCCCGATCCGGTGATAAAAACCGTTCTGCCGTCAAGCTGTTTCATTCAAGCGATCCTTCATCAAAAATTCAACGATCTTCCAATCCAGCGGGTCATCCACATCCATGCAACGATCCGGCGGCATGACATAGGGGATCACGCGGCCTTCATAGATCGTGGACGCGCGGCGCAGATAGGCCGGATCAAGAACATAGGTGCTGGCCGCATGTTCATACACCACAGGCGCGTTCTGGCGCGCCCAGACCCCACCGGGCAGCGGTTTAGACACCCGCAAAGCCCCCGTTTCATCCGGTTCCACCATGTTGAAATAAGGGTTCTTACCCGCCACGCAGCACGACATCACCATATCGGGCGCCGCGCGCGCGAACAGATCAAGGGCTCCGTCAATATCCTCGGCCAAACGCAGCGGCGATGTGCAATCCAGATCCACAAAGGCCGTCGCGGTGCCTGCCATCGCTTCGGCCGCATCAAGCGCGTGCTGCCAAACCCCCCATTTGGGCGCATCATCCGTCGCCAAATGCGCAGGGCGCAGCCCTATATCAAGCGCACCCTTGGCCACTGCATGATCATACATATCAACGCTGTCCGTGCTGACCACCACCGCATCCACCCGTGCGCTGTCGATCAGTTGATCCAGCGACCAATCCAACAACGGCTTACCACACATGTCGCGAAAATTCTTGCCCGGCACGCCCTTGCTTCCCTTGCGCGCCCCGATATGCCCGATGATCATGCCGCCCACCTTCCTGCGCCCGCGCGCCAGTCTTTGAAATCCGCCTCGATTTGCGCAGGATCATAGCCAGTCTCAAGCCAGTCCCGAAACCCCTGCGCAGGGGCGTCACGCAGATAGACGCGAAACACGTGGTCCAGAACCCCCGCTTTGCTGCGGGCAAAATGGATATGTTTGCGCGCCAATTGCTGTGCGGCGTCGGCCACGTCGCGCCCGTCTATCAATATCAGATACAACGCGGCGACGAACCCGGTGCGGTCCGCCCCCGATTTGCAATGAAACACCAAGGGGCGCGGGACCTGCGCGATCTGATCCATCACCGACAGAATTGTCGCCCCGTCTACCAACTGACGGGCCGTAATTCCGGTGACGAAATGCAGCCGCAGCCCAAGCGCGGCGCAGGCTTCTTGTTCGAACAACGTATGGCTGAGGGGCACGCGCCCGCGCAGGCTGACCACGCTGGTGATACCAAGGCGTTTGTACTGCGCCAATCGGCGTGGCGACGGCTGATTAGACCGCCAAACCCCCGCCGCGATCTGGTGCAGGTTCCACCACCACACCCGCAGCAAATGATGATCCTTGAGGAAAAAATGCGCCCACGCCCAACGCCGCCCCCGCGCGGTGGCAATATCACGCCCCCATCGCGTATCCTTGGGGCTGTCTGTGGACGGACCAGTCATGCCCATCGCCATATCGCCGCCCCGCCCCTACCGCAACCGGAACCGCGTGCGCAGCCCAAGACCAAGGAAGAACAATAAGATGAAGGCAAGGACAGTTTGGGTGCCGCCGACAAGCTCCCCCCAAGGGATATCTGCCAGTTTCTTGGTCTGCTCCGTCATATAGGTCCGCTGCAATCCAAAGAACTTGAACATCGTCGCAAACGAATAGGCCGCCGCTTCACCACGCGAGAACGCGTCCTGCATGGCATAAAACACTGTACCAAGCACCCAAACGAAGAACAACAGACCCGCGGGCCGTTCGACTGAGTGACCGTAATTAGACGGCAATTCAAAAAATGCGCGTGTCAGCAGGTTTTGTAACCACGGCCCGCAACGCGCGCCTGCGTGCATTTCGCGGCGGAAAAAGAAATGCTCTTCCTCAGGTAACATCTGCCGCGCCATCGCGTGGCGCAGGGCACTTGCGGATTCCTTCATTTTTTCGTGGGTCTGATGTTGGCGGAACGGCACATGGCCCGTGATAAAATTCAACGGTCCCGGCAAGCTCGGCCAATGACGTTTTCCTTTTGCCTCACTGATAGAAACCTTGGTCGACGCGGGCAGCGTCGTATTGCTTAGGACAGGCATCACATCGGGGAACTCCGCCTCTTCAAACGAAACAGGTGCGTCAAAGATTGCATTCGCGAATGAGACGACTTCGGTGGATTTTCCGGGCGGCCCGAAACGCCGTTGGAAGAAATCCACACGACCCGAAAAATGCGCGCCGGAAAACACAGTTTGCGTACCGAAATGGGCATTGGGCGTGTCAGTTGAGGTACGATCTGATCGCCCTTTGAAGCTCATGAGCCCTTTCGCTATCGCGTTCGCAAAATCCGCCCGACCATCAAATCGTGCGCCATTAAAAAATGTCGTCGGGCCAAAGCTGGCGAAGGAAAAATCGGCGTCCCGCGTGAAAGTGGCGGAGGAAAAAGAGGCCGCCTGCGTGAAGGTGGCGGAGATGAAATAGGCGGCCTGCGTGAAGGTGGCGGAGCGGAAAGAGGCGGTCTGCGTGAAGGTGGCGGAGATGAAATCGGCGGTCTGCGTGAAGGTGGCGGAGGAGAAATAGGCGGCCTGCGTGAAGGTGGCGGAGATGAAATCGGCGGTCTGCGTGAAGGTGGCGGAG
>CAYOSK010000042.1:0-18648 GCA_964406585.1 uncultured Octadecabacter sp.
AAGGGTTGGGACACAACCGTCGCAGCACATATGGCCGAAATCACCGGCCTACCCTTTGTCACAGCCCCCAACAAATTCGAAGCCTTGGCCGCACATGATGCAATGGTGTTTATGTCTGGCGCGATTAAAACAACGGCGATGGCCTGCTACAAAATTGCCAACGACATGCGGTTTCTGGGCTCTGGCCCGCGCTCCGGACTTGGTGAATTGATCTTGCCCGAAAACGAGCCCGGATCATCAATCATGCCCGGCAAAGTGAATCCAACACAGGCCGAAGCCATGACACAGGTATGTGCGCATATCATGGGCAACGACGCCGCAATAGGGTTCGCCGGATCGCAAGGCCATTTCGAACTGAACGTCTACAACCCGATGATGTCGTATAACCTTCTGCAATCTATGCAGCTTTTGGGGGATGTCACGGATAGCTTTACCGACCGAATGTTGAAAGACACACAGGCCAACGAACCGCGTATTGACAAGTTGATGAAGGAATCCCTGATGCTGGTTACGGCATTGGCCCCCGAAATTGGCTACGACAACGCCACCAAGGTCGCCAAGACAGCCCACAAAAACGGCACCACCCTGCGCGAAGAAGCGGTTGCCTTGGGCTTTGTGGATGAAGAAACATTCGATCGTGTCGTGCGGCCAGAAGACATGATCGGCCCAAAATGAGTGTTGTGAACCTGAACAAGGTTCGCAAAGATCGCGACCGCACAGCCAAAAAGGCGGAAGCTGATCAAAACGCCGCCAAATTCGGGCGCACAAAGGCCGAACGTCTTGCAGACGCGGCGCGCGAAACCAATGCGCGGGCGCGTTTGGATCAGCTCAAGTTCGAAGACGACGAATGACAACCCGCCCCGTCAAACATTCATTGACGTTGCGAGGGCATCGCACATCTGTGTCCCTTGAACCTGAATTTTGGGACGCCTTTCGCGGTATTGCGACAGATCAAAACAAAACCCTGAACGGGTTGGCTATTGAAATTGACGAAGCGCGCGGAGACGTCGGGTTGGCTTCTGCGATACGCGTTTTTGTTCTGAAATCGCTGCAGATTTAGCGCGGCGATACCTTTAGCCAAATACCGTCCTTTGCACGGACAGTGAGATGCGCAACCGGAATTGGCGTACGGTCTGTCAGGTCAAAACGGAACCGGCGCAACAACATGGCAAGCAACACCACCCCTTCGACCATGGCAAACCCCGCCCCCGTACAAACACGCGGTCCTGCCGAAAACGGGATGTAGGCGTCACGTTGACATGATTTGCCATTTTCGGTTCCCCAACGGGTCGGATCAAACCCATCAGGATTGTCCCACAGCCGTTCATGGCGATGAAGATGCCAAGGGCTAAGCACGATCTGGCTGCCTTTGGCCGCGGCCCGTCCGCGCAAAGTTTCTGGGCAAGTCGTTTCGCGCACCATCATCGGCACGGGAGGATACAAACGCAACGCTTCGCGGAAGACATCGCGGCCACAGCGCAATTTGGACACGCTTGCGAAATCTGGGGTTAACTGATCGGCCTCTGACGCCAGCTTGTCTTGCCAATCTGGGTGCATGGCCAGCAAATAAAGGGTCCACGCCAATGCTGACGCGCTGGTTTCATGCCCCGCCAGAAAGAAGATCGCAACTTGATCAACCATTTCATCTGTTGTGAATGTCTCACCTGTTTCAGGGTCTGGCGTCGTCATGATCTTGGTGGCCAGATCATCCGGCGCCGTGCCCGCATTGATCGCTGACATCCGTCCCTCGGTTAGGCCTGCAATAAGCCGTCGGATATCCGCGGCGGTGTCTTTGGTCGCGCGGCTAAAAAACCGCGGCATCCAGCGTGGGCCGGGAATGAAAGCTGCAAGATTCAGGATCGGTTGCGTGCGTTGATGATCACGAAATTTTTCGAACACCGCAGTGGCGGTTTCATCCTCGATCGGGATGGAAAACAAGGTCCGAAAAATGACATCCGCCGCAGCGTGGCTTGTTTCGGGTTCTATATCCCGCACGCCGGTTCGCAAAGCCATCCGTTCGGCGGCGGCTTGTCCGGCGGCGTACATGGCAGGGTAGATATCGCGCAGACGGCCGCCTTCAAACGCGGGATCGATAATGCGTCGTTGTCGTTTCCAGGTTTCGCCATTGGTCAGAAACACGGAATTCCCTAACAGCGGGCGCAGCCCCGCCCCGATCCGATCCGATTTCGGGAAATCATCTGGCCGATCTTTTAGGACGAGTTTCACCAATTTAGGATCATTCGCCAGAAAACTCCGGAAAAACGGGGTCTTAAAATCGGCCATCCAAGCGCGGTACAATTTAGCCGGTTGGGCCGACAGAATATCGGCGCGAAACAGCTTCATATAGCGCCACAGCGATACCTTTTCTGGCCGTGACGGAGGCTTGGGGGGTAGCTTAGATGTCATATGTCCATACTGGTAAACTTGGACGCAGGCACGTCAATGCGTGATTTGGACGGGGCCCGCCCGCTGAACCTGTCCGCCAAGGTCATTGCGCCGCCAGTAATCCGGAAATAGTCGTAGTCCCTTACCCGATCGAACGCGCACAGATATTGAAAATGAAGCCGGAAGAATTTCCAACGCAGCTCGGTCCATCGTTCGGGCGACAAGGTTTGCGTGAATGCCGCTGAAATCACGAGCGGCCATTTTTGCCCCTCCGGCGCGACGCCTGATACAGCGACAGGATCGCACAGTGCAAAGGCACACCCATCGCCGGGAGCCGTGACATCAACCCAAGCCAATTCAGAACGCGCACTTAGGAAATGCAGATCCGCGCGCAACCGATCCGCATTGGGTAGAAAGCTGACCATTGGCACAACCTGCCCTAGGCTCAGGAAACCCAACGCGGGACCATCGGTTTGCACGCCACCATCACGGATCAGATCGGACAGGATCGACACGCCCAGATGGGCACCAGACGAATGCCCAACGACCAAAACTTCGTCCACATCCGATATAAGGGCAGCGGCGATCGTGTCTTTGAACACCTCCATCCGCGCCTCAAGTTCTGGCGGGTTGACGCCTTTCAACTGGGCCGAATAGGCATAATCATGCATGAGGTAATAGGCGAAGAATTTTCCATCTTTGGCCTTAAACCAGTTCAACACAAACCGAAGAACAAACAGCCAGATCAACACCTTCAGCACCGTTCGACCCGACTGAAAAATCGTGAAATCCAAGTCCCCGGGATCACCGAGAAACCCCAAAGCACCCTGCGCAAATAGACCAAACGCCCACCCAAGGCCACGTGCGGCCAACCCAGCCAGGATAAGCGCAATGATCAATTGCAACACCAACATCCCAACCGGATAGAGGGCCGCGATGACAGGTCCTTTTCGCAGCCACATCAGTCGCCGCAACGTCCCGGATGCGATGTAGGTGTAGGCCGTGCGCGCCAATTGAAGATAGGTGGCAGGAATGCTGGATGCCATCGAACCGCGGACAATGTCGGACCAGATCAAGACCTCGACTTCAGCATGGGTTTTTACACCGTCGATTTGTGCATCAACTTGCCAGCCGTAGTTTTCGCCACTCTTGGGAGCGATCGAAATATCATAACCTGAAATGTCGCCTTGGGTCATGGATTCACGGCGATACAGTTCGCGGTAACGGCGCGGATGGATCGGGTCATAGCCGGGGATGTAAAACACCTTACGCCGTTTGACCTGTCTGTGCTGTGCCTGTTCCATTGCTGGGCCCGTTTTTGGTTTTGACCACCCTAGCCCAGAAATCCGGCGAAATTAAGGGAGTGTCTAGCCAAACACTTGCAAGGCCGGAAAGGCTTCGAGGAGCCAATACGCGAACACGGTCAAGAACCCCGTTGCCATCGCCAATCCTACGGCAATCAACAATACACCCGATGTCTTTTCGATGACGCCCATATTACGTTTCATCCATGCCATCGGCCCTTTGAGCTGCGGAAAGAACGCCGCAACAAGCAAGAAGGGAACGCCAAGCCCAATCGCATACACCCCAAGAAGTGCTGCGCCTTTGCCAACGTCGGATGCACCCGTAGCAAGGCTCAGAATTGCGCTCAGAATCGGGCCAAGACACGGCGACCAACCAAAAGCAAAGGCAAGACCTAGAAAATAGGCACCAAAGGCCGATCCGCCTTGATCACCGGCATCGACACGCATTTCACGATCCAGAAATTTCAATCGGAATAAGCCAATGAAATGCAAACCAAAAATGATCACCACGACACCTGCCGCCATTTGGAGATAGGCCTGAAACCCCAGCACCATGCGCCCAAGTGCGGTGGCCCCTGCCCCAAGGATCAGGAAAACAGTGGATAGGCCTAAAACAAAAAACAACGCCGCCACCAACGCGCGCCGGCGTGCGCCTTGGTCTGTGTCCATGTCCGTCACACTCACCCCGCCCATATAGGCCAGATAGGGCGGCACAATCGGCAAGACACAGGGGCTAAGGAACGACAAAATTCCCGCCGAAAAAGCGATCATAAGCGATGGAAGCAGGGCTGCGGTCAGCAGTGTTTCAGATTCAAACATGCCCCCTCATAGCTGTGCAATTGGGTGGCGTCACGTGGCGCGTGGTCACATCACCGTTGAGACATGTTTCAAAGCCAATGAATCTAGGGCGGCCTTGGTGGACATATCCTACCGATCGGTCCACTTGTGTCGTATGACAGACATCATCGACACCCGTGGTCTTATGTGCCCCTTGCCCGTCTTGCGACTGGGCAAAGTCCTGCGAGACGTGCCCAGCGGATCCAGTGTGACTATTTTGGCGGACGATCCTATCGCGATTGTTGATATCCCGCATTTTTGTACTGAATCTGGGCACCGGTTGGTGTCGCAGGAAGACTGCGTGGCGTTCCAGCGATATGTCGTGCAAGCAAAATAAAAACGCCGCACCCTAACAAAAGGGTGCGGCGACATTGTGAAAAAGTAACCGTTAGACCGCTAGCGTCCCCCTAAGGACCACCAACCACGTTTCTTTGGTTTGTCGTCCGCAGGTGTGGGATCGGTTTCCGGCTGTGCCGCGTCAGGCGCAGCTTCGACATCCGCCTTTGGTTTTGACGTCGTTTTTCGGCGCCGTTTGGGTTTTTCCACTTCCACAGGCTCTGGCTTTTCGGCAGCAGCAGGTTCCGCAGCAACTTCTGGGGTCGGCTCAGTGGCCTCCACGTCTGCCGCGGCGGGCTTTTTGCGGCTTCGGGTCCGCTTCGGTTTTTCGGGTGCTGCAGGTTCATCCGCGGCAGGCGCGGCGTCTTCACTTGCCCCCTCGGCCTCATTCACCTCGTCGGCCTTCTTGCGACGTGATCGCGTGCGCTTCGGCTTTGGTGTTTCCTGATCCGGTGCGTCTTCGGGCGCTGAAACAACGTCTGAAGGATCCGCGCTGTCCTCAGCGACGACATCATCCGTCTTCTTGCGACGCGACCGCGTGCGTTTGGGCTTTGGGGCCTCTTCGGGGGCGGTTTCTGGCGCATCTGTTGCCTCAGGTGTCGCCGGATCCGCCGCGTTGGCGGCCTCGGTCGATGCTTCGGCTGTGGCATCGGTTTGGGTAGTTTCAGCGTTTTCGCCCCCGCCTCCACCGCGACGACGCCGACGACGCCGACGACGTTTTTTGGTTGGCGCTTCGCCGTTTTGTGGATCAGTGGCCGGAGCAGTATCCGTTTCTTCAACCACATCATCCGCATCCGCCATCACGGCCGTATCCGACGAAATGACAGCCGGTAAATCCACCTCAGCGACAATGCGACTGGCCGTCTTGAATTTTTCAAGGGCGAAGTCAGGCGAAATCTTATGCGGATCACATTCGACACGTACCGACAAACCATAACGCGCTTCGATTTGGGCAACATGTTCCCGTTTTTGGTTCATCAAGAAGTTCGCGATGTTGACCGGAGCCTTCACAAGAACTTCTTTTGACCGCCCGCGCACACCTTCTTCTTCAAGCTGGCGCAGGATACCCAAAGCGACGTTATCATCGCTGCGCAACAAGCCCGTGCCGTGACAATGCGGGCATTCCTGCGTGGTTGATTCCAACATACCAGGACGCAGACGCTGGCGTGACATTTCCATAAGACCAAACCCGGAAATCCGGCCTACTTGAATGCGCGCGCGGTCGGTCTTGAGCTTATCCTTCATCCGCTTTTCGACGGCAGCGTTGTTCTTTCGCTCGTCCATATCGATAAAGTCGATCACGATCAGACCTGCAAGATCGCGCAGGCGCAGTTGACGTGCAACTTCTTCGGCGGCCTCAAGGTTGGTCTTAGTCGCCGTTTGTTCGATTGAACCTTCTTTGGTCGCCCGCCCTGAGTTCACATCGATCGCGACCAATGCCTCTGTGATCCCGATCACGATATACCCGCCAGACGGCAGCTGGACGGTCGGATTGAACATCCCATCAAGGTAGCCTTCGACCTGATGGCGGGCATAAAGCGGCATGGGTTCTTGGTAGTGTTTCACGTTTTTGGCATGGGACGGCATGATCATTTTCATAAAGTCCTTGGCAGTGCGGTACCCACCTTCGCCTTCCACGATCACTTCGTCGATCTCTTTGGAATACAGATCCCGGATCGATCGTTTGATCAAATTGCCTTCTTCATAAATCTGCGCAGGCGCCGTGGATTTCAGCGTCAATTCGCGAATTTGTTCCCAAAGGCGCTGTAAGTATTCATAGTCGCGTTTGATTTCGGTCTTGGTCCGCTGACTGCCTGCGGTCCGAATAATCAGACCAGCACCTTCGGGAACAAGCATATCGTTCGCAATCGCCTTAAGCTTCTTACGATCAGATGCATTGGTAATTTTGCGTGAAATGCCGCCACCGCGTGCAGTGTTCGGCATCAAAACGCAGTAGCGTCCTGCGAGCGACAAATACGTTGTTAAGGCTGCGCCTTTGTTTCCGCGTTCTTCTTTGACCACCTGAATCAGAAGAATTTGGCGGACCTTTATGACCTCTTGGATCTTGTATCGTTTTGGGCGCGGCTTGCGCACCGGGCGCACATCTTCTTGGTCATCTTCGTCTGCAACGCTTTCGATGTTATCATCTTTTTCGGTTGCATCCGTTGGCGCATCGCTCTCTTCGTCATCCCCGTCTGACTCGGGTGTTTCGACAGGCGCATCCGCAGCGACATCTGCTGCACCAGAATCATCATCACCAAGATCGATCGTTTCCATGCCGGAAATGTCGCCTGATGTTTCCTCTTCGGGCGTCTCGGTCGCCTCTGAGACGTCACTCTGGTCGCCTACTTCGGCCGGGTCTGCAGTGGCGATTGCATCGCCTGTCACCACATCCGCCGCTTTTGGCTTACGGCGGCGCCGGCTGCGTTTAGGTTTTTCCGCCTCGGCCTCGGCTTCGGCTTTCATCGCTTCCGCATAGGCCTTTTCTTCGGCCATCAACGCTTCGCGATCCGCGACGGGAATCTGATAGTAATCCGGATGGATTTCGTTGAACGCTAAGAACCCGTGACGATTACCGCCATAGTCAATGAACGCCGCCTGAAGCGAGGGTTCGACCCGAGTTACTTTTGCGAGATAGATGTTGCCGGCAAGCTGACGGCGGGATTGGGTTTCAAAATCGAATTCCTCGATCTTGTTTCCGTTAACCACAACAACGCGGGTTTCTTCCGCGTGGGTGGCATCGATAAGCATTTTCTTAGCCATTTTGTCCTGTTCAACACACCATTGGGCGTATCCTTCAAGGCGGACCTTGGTGGCGGCGCTGTGTATGGGGTGTGTATTTCAAAGGCGTGGCCTGCAACACCGGATGGGCGAACCGAAGGGCTCGTCTCTCTCACGTTGTGTTGTGTCGCGCGGTCCATCGCGTTGGTCTCCGACCACGCGCAAACACGTGGCCCGTTCAAGGCCCCAAGCGTTTCGTGTGTACGTGACCGCTAAGGGCTGTTCCTTCGGTCCTGTCGTGCAGAACCATATTCTTCGGTCTGCCTTTGGGTATAATCAGATCATGTGATCCGTCACTCAACCAGAGGCAGAAAATCTCCCGGGATTTTGCGCATAGCGTCATGGCAACCGCCCGTGTCTTATACATAGGGGATCAACTGGGCAGTTTACAATGTCAAAGTGTGCAATGCATCAAATAGGGACACGATTTCGTCGTTCGCAAGCCTTATGGCGCTGTTTCAAGAGATACGGTGACGTCTATTCAACTATCCAAGATAATCAGACCGTTGCAGGCCGTACTTTGCCATTTTTTCATTCAGCGTGCGGCGCGGTAGGCATAGTTCATCCATCACGTTTACGATGCTGCCTTTGTGGCGACGCATGGTGTTGTCGATTAACATTCGTTCGAACGCTTCGACAAATTCCTTAAGCGGCTTGCCTTCGGTTGTCATGGCGGGTTGGCTTTCGTCGTTCTCGGTCATCAGCAATGACGCGATCGTCCCCGATCCCCGACGGTTTTGCAGAACCGCGCGTTCTGCCACGTTGTAAAGCTGGCGCACATTCCCCGGCCAAGGGGCCTGTAGCAATTGAGCGGCCTCTTGCGCGGACACCTCGGGGGCGTCACATCCATATTCCTCGGCGAATTGCTCCCCCAGTCGGGTAAACAACGACAAAATGTCTTCGCCCCGCGCGCGCAGGGGCGGGACCGTCATGCGCAAAGCGGCCAATCGGTAAAACAAATCCCCGCGAAGTTCGCTTTCGCAGGTTTTGCCTTCGTCTTGCAGGTTGCAGATCGCCACGATACGCGTTTCAGCGGGCGTGCCCTGTTCATTTATCGCCGTTAACAGCCGTGCCTGATTGCTTTCGGATAGTGTTTCAATGTCTTCAAGCACAACAGTTCCGCCGCGTGCTTCTTCTATTGCGGGGATCGGGTCATCTTGCCCGGCTGGCCCGAACAGGCGCTTGGCCAGAGCGTCTTCTTCATACGCACCACAAGAAATTAGAACAAATTTCTTGCTCGCGCGCGCGCCAACGGCATGAAGCGCATGTGCAACGAGTGTTTTTCCGGTTCCAGTTTCACCTTCGATCAAAACATGGCCATCTGCCTGCCCAAGATCAAGAATGTCCTCTTTCAAGCGCTCCATCACGGGGGACGCACCAATCAGTTTCTTCATCAAGGCGCCGCCGTCCGATAGTTCACGGCGCAATTCCCGGTTGTCCAACGTCAGACGCCGCGCAACGGTCGCCTTTTGTGCCAATTCCGTCATCCGATCCGGGTTAAACGGTTTTTCCAGAAAATCGAACGCGCCGATGCGCATCGCCTCGACTGCCATTGGGACATCGCCGTGGCCTGTGATCATGATCACAGGCAGGGAACTGTCGACGCCCTTTAGCTTCTTAAGAAACTGCATCCCGTCCATGCCCGGCATCTTAACGTCGCTCACCACTATGCCCGGATAATCCTGCCCCAACCCCTTAAGCGCATCTTCGGCACTGGCGAAGGTTTCTGTGTCATAGCCGGATAGCGCCAACCACTGGCTAATGGACTGCCGCATATCCTGTTCGTCGTCGACGATCGCGATTTTCATGGCTTGGGCCATATGGACTTACTCCGCTGCTTCTGTCTGTTCACCTAAGATAGGCAGTTCAACCTCAAATACAGCCCCGCCCTTGATTGCATTGCGCGCGGTCAGCCGTCCCCCAAAGTCGTTGACGATGCCAGACGAGATAGCAAGCCCCAGCCCGGTGCCGTCTCCGGCGGCTTTGGTGGTGTAGAACGGTTCAAACAGCTCATCCAGGTCTTCGATTCCGCTCCCGTTGTCCCGCACTGTCAGACGCGCCACATCCCCCGCGACAAGCAGAATGTCGATACTAGGTTCCTGGGTCATCTTGGTCGCATCAAGTGCGTTGCGCAGCAGGTTGATGATCACCTGTTCCAGCCGCATACGATCCGCGTAAATCATGATCCGGCTGTCTGGCAAAGTGCGCGTGATTGACACCTGTCGCTGGCGCAGTTGCGGTTCCATCATCGACAATGACGACAGCACTGCGTCCTTTGCATCAACGGGTTCCAGCCGATCAGAACCTTTGCGCGCATAGGATTTCAGCTGCTTGGTGATCCCCCCCATCCGTTCGATCAAACTGTCAATTCGCGCCACTGCGACGACCGCCTCGTCGGGACGGTCCCGATTGATCAAAAGCCGCGCGCCAGCAAGGTAGGTTTTCATCGCCGCAAGAGGCTGATTCAACTCGTGACTTACCGCCGCTGACATCTCACCAAGGGCTGCCAATTTAGACGTCTGTGCAACGGTCTGTTCAGCGACCTTCAGGTCCTTTTCTACCTTTTTACGTTCGGCAATTTCTCGCTGTAGCCGGCTGTTAAGTGCGCGCAACTCCGCCGATTCAAGCTGAAACATGCGCGCCGCGAGGTTTGAGCGACGCGACAAAATCCAAAACAGCCCAGCAAGAAGAATCGCGAACCCCATGATTTCCAGCGCGAGAATGGCATTGACCCGCTCGCGGACCGACTGAAAGGTTGTGAAACTTACGACACGCCACCCTTGGAACGGCACGCGTGTTTCTTGCCGCATAACACCGTCCCCACGCAAATAGGCATCGATCGGCAATGCAGACCAATCAGGCACGCCGCGTAACGCCCGTTCGACAGCGGTTTGCGGTTCCAGCAATTCAGTTGCGTCTTCTTCTGATTTTCCACGCCATCGCGGTTCGGTCGCAAGGATCGCACGACCTTCGCTGTCCAAAACCATAACAGCATCAGAAATCCCGGCCCAAGACCGTTCCAGTTTTGCCAGATCAACGCCAACGGAAACCACGCCTATCGTGCGCCCGGAATCTTCCATGCGGCGCGAATAGGTGAAATTGAATCCACCTTCTTCGCGTTCATCCACCGTAAAGGTTGTAATATTAGACCGCAGGGCTTCGATAAACGACGGCTGGCTTCGCTGGCTTTGGCCAAGGCGTTCACGGTCGGTAGCCGCCACAACCCGACCATCGGTATCCATCATCACAAGGGACGCCGCGCCAATTTCATCAACGAAGGATAACAGACGCGCGGTGGACTGGGTAAAGTCTTCGGAATTCAGCGCACCAATCAGCGCCGGATCACGCGCAAGCAGTTGCGGTACAATAGAATTTCTCTGTAGCTCGCTCAGAAGGTTAGCCGAATAAAGTGCCAGCCTGACCTCAGCACCGCCCCGCGTTCGTTCGGTAAAACGTTCGGTCAACAGCCTGTTGGATATCACGACCACAACGCAGGCCAGTACTGCCAACGCCAAAACCGCAAGGCGCGTCCACCAAACCAGTGAAATGCGCGGAAAGTTCAAAGTGATCCCCAGTACATGAGCAAAGCCTAACGCCTGCTTTGCCCGTCGTCTATCTGTGGATCAAACAGTGGCCAATTGGTTCAGCAAACCAGCAAAAAGCCGCTGACCATCCGTGCTGCCGTGGGCATCTTCGAATGCGCGTTCTGGATGGGGCATCATCCCAAGGACACGGCGGTTTTCCGATAAAATTCCTGCGATGTCATTGCGTGATCCATTCGGGTTGTTCGTGTATGTGAAAGCCACACGATCTTCCCCTTCGAGCGTTGCCAGCGTTTCGTCATCCGCAAAATAGTTGCCATCGTGATGCGCAATCGGCACTCCGATTTCACTGCCGGCGTTGTAACCTTCGGTGTAGGCAGAATTGCTTGTTTCAATCTTAAGCCCGACCGTGCGGCAAATGTATTTCAAGCCCGCGTTGCGCAACAATGCGCCCGGCAAAAGCCCGGTTTCTGTCAGCACCTGAAACCCGTTGCAAACCCCCAAAACGTATCCCCCCGCAGCCGCATGATCGACAACCGCGTGGCAAATTGGTGAATTGGCCGCAATCGCGCCGCAGCGAAGGTAGTCGCCAAACGAAAATCCACCAGGGATCGCCACAAGATCAACACCAGATGGCAATTCGGCATCTTTGTGCCACACCATCGAGACGTCCGCACCGGATTTCTCAAGCGCAACGGCCATGTCGCGATCACAGTTAGACCCCGGAAACTGGACAACAGCCGCCTTCATAGCACTTCGACCCGGTAACTTTCGATGACTGTATTGGCGAGCAGTTTTTCGCACATCTCACCCACCTGCGCCTCGCTGGTTCCATCTGCAAGATCAAGTTCGATTACCTTGCCTTGGCGCACGCCATTGACCCCATCAAACCCCATTGCACCAAGCGCGTGTTGAACAGCGGCCCCCTGTGGGTCAAGAACACCTTCTTTTAACATGACATGAACCCGTGCTTTCATCGCGAAACCCTCATCTTCATTTTGGCAAATACAACTCAGATCCCGCAGGATCAGTTAATCAGTGTCGGTTTTGTTACGGGTGCAGAGTTCTGCGGCATGACCCCAAGGCGTTTGGCCACCTCTGTATAAGCGTCCGCAAGATCACCCAAATCCTGTCGGAAGACATCTTTGTCCAGCTTGCGACCCGTTTCAATGTCCCACAAACGACAGCTATCCGGGCTGATTTCATCGGCAATGATCAAGCGCATAAAATCGCCGTCCCAAACGCGGCCAATTTCAATTTTGAAATCGACCAGTTTGATCCCGACCCCATGCATGACGCCCGCCATGAAATCATTCACACGCAGCGCCAAGGCAACAATATCGTCCAGATCTTGTTGCGACGCCCAGCCAAACGCGATGATGTATTCTTCGGGAACCAAAGGATCACCCAAGGAATCATCTTTGTAACTGAATTCCACAATCGGACGCGGCAACGGTGTGCCTTCTTCCATGCCCAAACGTTTGGCCATTGATCCAGCAGCAAAGTTTCGCACAATCACTTCGAGAGGAATAATCTCGACCTGACGAATAAGTTGCTCGCGCATGTTAAGGCGGCGAATGAAATGGGTCGGCACGCCAATGCGTTGCAATCCATTCATAAAAAACTCGGACAGGCGGTTGTTCAAAACGCCTTTACCATCAATGGTCGATTTCTTTTCCGCATTGAACGCCGTGGCATCGTCCTTGAAATACTGAACCAAAGTTCCCGGTTCAGGCCCTTCGTACAGAATTTTTGCTTTGCCTTCGTAGATCAGTTTGCGGCGTGCCATGGTGTCTCCTGTCCGGGAATGCCCATTTGGACGAAATCGGGATAAAAACCCCGCTCACGCGCCTCTTAATCCAAGCCCCCCTTGCGGGCAAGCACGCAGGCAGCCATATCTTGACCACAACAGCCAAGGGAGCAGACCATGCCGACATTCGACGACCGCGAAAACGCATTCGAAAACAAATTCGCCCATGACGCGGAAATGCAATTTAAGGCCGAAGCCCGCGCCAATAAGCTTGTTGGGCTTTGGGCCGCTGGGCTTTTGGGCAAAGATGGCGACGACGCGGAAGCCTACGCCAAAGAAGTGATAAAAGCAGATTTTGAAGAAGCGGGACACGAAGATGTCTATCGCAAACTTTCTGCAGATATTGGCGACTTGTCGGATGAAGCAACCATCCGCGCCAAAATGGCCGAATGTCTTATCGAAGCCAAAGGGCAAATCCTAAACGAAGCCTAATTTCGGTTCTTCGAAGTTACAGTGCCCAACGTTTTGAAAGAAATGCGGGCTAAATTGAGATGAAACATAAAGGTCGATGCGGGTAATTCCGCGTCGACCTTTACCTTTGCTAAATCTTGGTCGCGCTAGTGTCCCGTCGGGGGTCAAACCGGTTGGTGGGGCAATAGATTGATATTTCAGAGAGTTACCGGAAAGACGGTCGCGACACGCGCGCCATGGTTAACATGGTCGAACAGTGTTCCAGTCTGCGCGTTGATTATCTTTGGCGCATTGTTTGCACGTCACTTAGGACAGCTCGACGCGGCCGCTGTTTGGGCCTGCTTTGTCGAGGTAAAGCTGTGGCAATGGGCCGCCGCGTTGATTTTCACCGCGCTAAGCTTCCGCGCTGTTGGCACGTATGATGTGATCATACATCGCGCATTGAACACGGGCCAAAACCCGCAAACCGCGCGACGGGCAGGTATAAAAGCCATCGCATTGTCCCAAACACTTGGCTTTGGCACAGCAACAAGCGCGCTTGTGCGGTGGCGCTGTCTTCCTGCTATGAGCGTCGGTGCGGTCTTGCGGCTTTCTGCGGCGGTCAGCCTGTCCTTTATTGCAGGGTTGGCAATTGTCGCCGCGATCGTCATTCCCTTTTCGGGGCTGATGCTACAGTCTGGTTTTCTATTGGTGCTCGGCGCCTTTCTAGCCGTGTTCATCCTGATCCTCATTGCCAAGCAAGCAGAACGGCAGGGATGGATTCGCGGGCAATTGGACTGGCGCACATTGTTTGGGATTGTGATGGCAACAGCAGCGGATACCGCGTTGGCGGCTGCCGCACTGTGGGTTTTGTGGGCCGAACCGATTTCATTTCAGTTGATTTTCGCGGCCTATCTTATCGCCTTAGGCGCTGGACTGTTGTCCAACGCACCCGGCGGTGTCGGGGCCTTTGATCTGACCCTATTGGCTTTGCTTCCCGTTTCAGACGAAGCCGCGGTCATGGCATCTGTTTTGGCGTTTCGCGTGATCTACTACGCTGTGCCGGCTGGCATTACGTTGCTAAGCTTGATCAAACCCGCGAACGCGCAATCTGCTGGCCCTGTGCATCACCCAGAGGCGGCACTGCTTATGCAGTCCGCCAATCGTTTTGACATAAAGGGGCAATCGCTTTTGACCCTGCCAAGTTTCGGCGCTGGCACGGTGCTTGGTGATCTACCTGATCACATAGACCCCACTGCAATCGCAAAAGGCGGGTTGAAATCCATCTACAAATGCTCTGCTGCGTCCGCCCTCGCGGCACGCTCCGTCGGATGGTCAGTTCTTCGATGTGCCGAAGACGCCGTGCTTGATCCACAGTCTTGGTCTACCCAAGGCCCCGCGCGACGCCAATTGCGTCGCTCCCTTCGCATATTTGAAAAATCTGGGGTTAGTATTTCACAGATAACGAACCCAGAAACCCTTGCGGGTGTCGCGGCAGAATGGGCCCAGCACCACGGAGGCGAGCGCGGACTATCGATGGGGCGCTACTGCCCTAACTATCTGCACCAACAAAAGGTTTTCGCGGCCTTCGATGGCACCGAACCAATTGCATTTATTAGCTTTCATTCTGGTGCCACCTGGACGCTGGATTTGATGCGACATCGAAACGAGATACCCAAGGGTACGATGCAAGCACTGGTCGTGGCCGCGATTGAAGCGGCACGTCGTGACGGGGCGCCACACCTATCTCTCGCTGCGGTTCCTGCGCCTGATCCCAAACTTCCATTTGCCCAACGCGGCCGAGACGCTGCCGCAGGTCTAAGACGGTTCAAATCATCATTCGGGCCAGAGTGGCAGCCAAGATACATTTGCGCCGCCAACCCGGCCCTTTTGGCGTTGACGATGGCGACCCTTGCAATCGGCATCCATTTCCCACCAAAATCCGCCCCCTATCGGATCATTCATCCAGATCATGAGGATTTTTCATTTGCGCCCGCTATCTTGCCCATGCGACGCGAACATGAACCCGTTCGGAGTACGATCCCATGACCAACGCCCTATCTGAATTGCTGTCTCGCCGTGACTGGCTTTTGGCAGATGGGGCCACGGGAACGACGCTTTTTAATATGGGGTTGCAGTCTGGGGACGCGCCAGAGTTTTGGAATTTGGAACATCGTGACCGGATTACAGCGTTGTACCAAGGCGCCGTTGACGCCGGATCAGACATTTTCCTGACCAACAGTTTTGGCGGAAATGCGTCGCGTCTCAAACTGCATGGCGGTGAAAAGCAAGTCCATCAGATCAACAAGGCCGCTGCCGAGATTGGGCGCGAGGTTGCGGATAAATCCGGACGCGACATCATTGTTGCAGGATCCGTCGGACCGACAGGGGACATTATGGTCCCGATGGGGTCTTTGACGCATGAAAGCGCTGTTGAGATGTTTCACGAACAAGCCGAAGGGCTGAAAGCCGGCGGCGCAGATGTTCTTTGGGTTGAAACCATTTCGGCCGCAGAAGAATTCAAAGCCGCAGCAGAAGCCTTTGCCCTCGCCGATATGGCATGGTGCGGCACCATGAGCTTTGACACCGCTGGACGTACGATGATGGGGCTCACGAGCGCGGAATTGGTCAAACTGGTTGCGAAATTGCCCAACCCTCCGATCGCGTTCGGTGCAAATTGTGGTGTGGGATCATCCGATCTGCTGCGCACCGTGCTGGGGTTTCAGGCCGCAGGCCCCGAACAGCCCGTGATCGCAAAGGGTAACGCGGGAATCCCGAAGTACGTCGAAGGGCATATCCACTACGACGGCACACCGGATTTGATGGCCGACTATGCCTGTCTTGCACGGGATAGCGGCGCCAAGATCATCGGCGGATGTTGTGGCACAACACCGGATCATTTGCGCGCTATGCGCAACGCGTTGGAAACCCGACCGGCAGGCGAAACACCCACGCTTGACGCCATCGCAGCAGCGCTTGGCGGATTTTCATCAGAATCCGACGGAACAGACGGCGCTGGTCCAACACGCGCACCACGTCGTGGACGCCGCCGCGCACATACCTAAAACAGGCTCATCTGGTCGCCTTTACGCGGTGGAACCTTGAACAGATCACGCCGCAACGGCACGCGGGCACGGTCGAGCCCCAATCGGCGGCGCGCAATGATAAGGCGTTGTTTCATTTGCTGCGCCCAAACGCCCTGCCCTGTCATGCGTGTTCCAAATTTAGCCTCATACAACTTGCCACCATGCAGCTCACGTACACGGCCCAGCATGCGGTCCGCGCGATCTGGGAAATTCGCCCGCGCCCATTCTTCAAACAACGGCGCAACCTCGGACGGGAGGCGAAGCATAATCGCTGTGGCCGATGTCGCGCCCGCGTCAGACGCCGCCTGCAAAATCGATTCCAGTTCATGATCTGTGAGCGCTGGCACCATCGGTGATGCAGCAACCCCAACAGGGACACCCGCATTCGCCAAGCGTTCAATCATCTTTAAACGACGCAAAGGTGACGGCACCCGCGGTTCCATCAATCGTGAAACGTTTGGATCAAGCGTGGTCACAGAGACCCCGACGCGCACCAATCCATCCGCAGCAAGAGCGCGTAGAATATCAAGGTCACGTTCAATTAAGGACCCCTTAGTTACGATGCTAACGGGATGGTGAAAATCACGAAGGACACCCAAAAGTCCGCGCATAATTCCATACGTCTTTTCAATCGGTTGATACGGGTCTGTATATGTCCCAATCGCCAACACATCCGGTCGATAGGTCTTTTTGCGCAACTCGTTTTCCAGAACCACAGGCGCATCAGGCCGCGCGATAAGTCGGCTTTCAAAATCCTGCCCGGGTGACATCCCAAGCCACGCATGACCGGGGCGCGCGAAACAGTAAATGCAGCCGTGTTCGCACCCCCTATAAGGGTTCACACTGCGATCAAACGGCACATCCGGCGACGTATTGCGCGTAATGACAGTGCGCGGAACTTCAACCGCGACCTGTGTGCGCAAAACACCGTCCATGTCGCGGTCCCAACCATCATCTACCGCGACCCGTGCATAGGGTTCAAAACGGCCAACAGAATTGCTGACAGCGCCCCGCGCGCGTGCTGTGCCAGCTTTAAGATCATCCAATTCAAACATGTCGCCAATATAGAACAAATGCAGAACACTTAAACCCTTTGCATGATCTTTCTTCGAAGTATTCATTTGCATGCGGGTCGCTGCGCAGGCACCTTGTGTCGTAATCGGTTGAGACGTTTGGCATCGTTCCAGCGCTAATCATCTAAAGAAACTCCAGATAAGGGCGCAACCCATGTCCGACGACCAAGACGACATCATCCTCGCAGATCTCAACGACGAAGACCTCGTCGCACAAATGTTTGACGATTTGTATGATGGGCTGAAGGAAGAAATCGAAGATGGCGTCAACATCCTGCTAGAACGCGGATGGGTCCCTTATGATATTCTGACAAAGGCGCTTGTGGGCGGCATGACGATCGTAGGCCATGACTTCCGCGATGGTATTCTGTTCGTCCCCGAGGTGCTGTTGGCCGCGAACGCGATGAAAGGCGGGATGTTCATTCTAAAACCCCTGCTGGCTGAAACCGGCGCACCGCGTGTTGGAAAAATGGTCATCGGCACCGTCAAAGGCGACATTCATGATATCGGCAAAAACCTTGTTTCTATGATGATGGAAGGGGCCGGATTTGAGGTTGTGGACCTTGGTATCAACAATGCGGTCGAAAGCTATGTCGAAGCCTTGGCCGAAGAACAGCCCGACATCTTGGGCATGTCCGCACTTTTGACAACGACGATGCCCTATATGAAGGTCGTGATCGATACGATGGTCGAACAGGGCATCCGCGACGACTACGTTGTTCTGGTTGGCGGCGCGCCGTTGAACGAAGAATTCGGCAAAGCCATTGGCGCGGATGCCTACTGTCGCGATGCGGCCGTTGCGGTTGAGACGGCGAAGACATTTATGGCCCGCAAACACAATCAAGGCGCGATGGCCTAGCGCCTGATCTAACTTCTAAACAACGAAAAACTTTGATAGCCTGGCCACACACAACGAGGGGTGCCCATGTCTATTGATCGTATCGTTCTCATTATCGTCTGCGCTGTTGCGCTTGTGGTTGGGGCGCTTTGGTTGGGCGGGATGCTGTTCGTCACGGCGACGATCCATCCCCTGCTTGCTGTTCTACTTTTGCTCGTCGCGGCGCTCGCGGGTTATATCCTCATCCGTGTCATTACAGATCGCAC
>CAYOSK010000043.1:0-18378 GCA_964406585.1 uncultured Octadecabacter sp.
TCCAAACGATAAAGAAACTGGAAACCAGCACGATGAGCACGGTCGAGATCGTGCGGATGCGTGCGGTTTGGATTTTGCGAGAGTCTGAGGGCATAGTGCGATTCCTTATTGCAAATCGATAAACTTTACTGTTTTACATTAAATAATAACTGTCAATGGAGAATCGATATGCTTATGAGAACACTCGCCTGCGCCGCTGTTTTGGCCGCTGCTGGCTGCACCAGTGTCGTGCCATCCACGTTGATGCGGCTGAACGCGCTTGATCCGTTTACGGCCGATCCCAACGATATGGCGGTGGCGGTTAATTTGCCCTCAGGACTGCAGATGCAGCCCGGAACGACCGAAATGGTGTTCAAAGCAGTTCACAGCCCGAGTGGGGAAACTATAGAACGTACATATCTCCTTGAAGAGTTCCGGACAGAAGACGGGACAGTGATCTACACCTTGTCCGACGCTGATGTCGCGAATCTGAACGAAATGAAAACCGCACTATTGCCTTGGAAGGAAACATCCGACGGAAACAGTAGTCTGTCGATGTTTGTCAGCACTGATGCCTGTCAGGTTCCGGATATTGCGATTGGGGAAGACCCACGGGTGAACATCGCGCTGCGCCTTGAAAAGGACGGACCACTTCGCCCATTCGTGCGCGATGCCCCCTTGCTAGAGTTCTTCGAGGTAGAAGCATTGGCAGAATTGCCGCAGTGCAGCGGCCCCTTTTGACGCATCACCGTTGAGCTTCATTGAAATGCCACACTGGGCTTGTTAGACTTATGACAAGCCCAGCGTCGGGGCGTTTGGATGGCGCATTTTTAGGAGGACAATGACCTGTCTCTTTCTTCACATGGCGGCACGCCCGCCTCTGGATCCCGCGCAATGAGCGTCCAGACCCCAACAGCCGAGGGAACCCTCGCTGCGATCCTGAAATCCCTTGATGATGACAAAGCCGAAGATGTTGTGCAGGTCGACCTGCGCGGCAAATCCGAAATGGGCGATTACATGGTGATCGCGTCCGGCCGGTCGTCCCGTCAGGTCAGCTCAATGGCTGAGAAACTGACAGATCGCCTAAAGCAGACGTTTGGCATTTTGTCCAAAATCGAAGGTAAAGGCACAGGTGATTGGGTCCTGATCGATACAGGTGATGTTATTGTGCACGTGTTCCGCCCTGAAGTCCGCGAATTTTATCAGATCGAAAAGATGTGGATGACACCGCAAGAGACGGCCAAAGCCGACTAATGCTAAGACATGCCCAATGAAGGTGACGCTGTGCGTTGTCGGCCGCTTGCGGGCGGGGCCCGAACGCGATCTCGTCGATGACTATCTGACACGATTTAACCGAACCGGACGGGCGCTGGCACTTGGCCCTATTGACGTGCGCGAAGTCGAAGACCGCAAGGGCGGCGGCATGGCGGCTGAGGCCGCCTTGATTGGCAAAGCTATCCCTGCTGGGGCGGTTGTTATCGCGCTGGATGAACAGGGCGCGGTGAAAACATCACCAAAGTTTGCGCAGGATCTCGCCCATTGGCGGGATAGTGGGCGCAGTGATCTGGCGTTCATAATTGGTGGCGCGGATGGGATCGACCCGAGCCTGCGCGCACGTTGTGATGGCGCCCTTAGCTTTGGCAAAATGGTCTGGCCGCACATGTTGGTGCGTGTGATGTTGGCCGAACAATTGTATCGTGCCGCCAGCATATTGGCAGGATCGCCGTACCATCGGGCATAAGTCTGAGTTGTATTTCCCAAGATGAAGGGAACAGCGGTTTTCCTTGATCCCGAGGTTCGTTAAACAACGACAATATTTGGAGACCAAACGATGACCACGCCAAAGCCCGTTGTATTATGTATTTTGGATGGCTGGGGGATGCAGGCCAACACAACAGGCAATGCGCCTGCCTTAGCCAACGTACCCAATTTTGATCGTATCATGGCGGGACCTGTGGCGCAGCTTTTGACGCATGGGCCTGACGTTGGATTGCCGGTCGGGCAAATGGGCAATTCAGAGGTCGGCCATACGAACATTGGGGCGGGGCGTGTGGTGGCCATGACCCTTGGTCAGATTGATAAAGCGGTGTCAGAAGACGCGCTTATGGATCGCCCTGCCCTGGCGGAGTTTGTTGAGGATTTGAAAGCGTCGGGTGGCACAGCGCATCTTATGGGGCTGGTCTCTGATGGTGGGGTTCACGGCATGTTCACGCACACCCGTGCGGCGGTTCTAGCGATAGCCGAGGCGGGCGTTCCGGTGGTGTTACATGCCATAACCGACGGGCGGGATGTGGCACCCAAGGATGCTATTGCGTTTCTGGAACGCCTTGAGGCCGATTTACCGGATGCATGCCGCATTGGTACGGTCACTGGGCGCTATTTTGCGATGGATCGTGACAATCGTTGGGACAGAGTCAGCCGCGCCTATTTCGCGATGACAGCCGCGGATGCAGATCGGTTCAATGGGACTGCTGCACAGGCTGTAATGGCCGCATATGCGCGCGGAGAGACGGATGAATTTGTCGCGCCGACGGTGCTGGGCGACTACGCCGGCATGGTAGAAGGCGACGGGTTTTTCTGTCTGAACTTTCGATCCGATCGCGCGCGCGAACTGACGGCTGCGTTGCTAGACCCTGCTTTTGACGGTTTTGATCGTGGGGCGCAGGTGAAACTGTCTGCTGCGCTTGGCATGGTGAAATATTCTGACGCCCATGACGCGTGGCTTAAGACTGTGTTTCCCAAAGAACCGATTGTGAACACACTGGGCGCATGGGTTGCGGCCCAAGGGTTGCGGCAATTTCGCGTCGCAGAAACAGAAAAATACCCTCATGTGACGTTCTTTTTGAATGGCGGGATCGAGGTGCCGGAAGCTGGTGAAGATCGATACATGGCCCCATCCCCCAAGGTGGCTACCTATGATTTGCAGCCCGAGATGTCGGCGGCGGAGGTGACGCAGGCATTTGTGGGGGCCATTAAGGACGGCTATGATTTGATCGTATGCAATTACGCCAACCCTGACATGGTTGGTCATACGGGTGATTTGAGCGCGGCCATATCCGCCTGCGAAGCCGTCGATACAGGGCTTGGTACAGTTTTAGACGCGCTTGAGGCTGCGGGCGGAACGATGATTGTGACCGCGGATCATGGCAATTGTGAATTGATGATCGATCCCGAAACGGGTGGGGCGCATACTGCACATACGACCAACCCTGTCCCTGTTGCCTTGGTTGGAGGACCGGATGGCGCGACCCTGCGGAATGGGCGGCTGGCTGATCTTGCGCCCACATTGCTTGGATTGATGGGGCTTGACGTGCCGCCCGAAATGACCGGCAAAAGCCTTATCAGATGAAACGACTTGCGATCATATTCGCATTGATGGCAACGCCGATGTTGGCCCAAACGCCAAGTGAGGCCGCGCAGGCAGCAGCCTCACAGTTGCAGGCAGCGCAGACCGCTCTTGAGGGCGCGACCGGGCGATCTGATCGCGTCGCTGCCCTGACAGAAACCATACAAGCCTATGAAGCTGGAATGGCCGCCTTGCGCGACGGACTGCGGCGCGCCGCCATCCGCCAACGAACACTTGAGGCGGATCTTGAAGCGCGATCGGATGAGGTTGCGCGCCTTCTTGGTGTGTTGCAAACAATGGGTCGCGCACCTGCTCCGATCCTGTTCCTGCACCCGTCTGGCCCGACTGGAACCGCGCGCTCCGGGATGATGCTGGCCGACGTGACACCTGCGCTTCAGGACGATGTCGCGGCCTTGCGCGCACAATTGGAAGAGGTTGCAATTTTGCGCGATCTACAAAGCGATGCGTTGGGTATTCTCGAAGACGGGCTGGAAGGCGCGCAAAGCGCACGCGCCGCGTTAAGCGCAGCGATTTCCGATCGAACAGATTTACCGCAAAGGTTCGAAGAAGACACTGTTCAGACGGCATTGTTGCTGGCCAGTTCAGAAACACTTGAAGCGTTTGCAACAGGTCTCGCAGATTCGCAGGCCACAACGGTGCAAGACGCCAGTGTTGTGAAAGGTGCGATCCCTTTGCCTGTAACGGGTTCTGTGATTCGACAATTTCAAGACGCGGACGCGGCAGGAATCGCACGACCGGGCATCTTGATTGCAACGGTTCCACGCGCGTTGGTGACAACGCCGGTATCTGCAACAGTGCGCTATGCGGGCCCTTTGCTTGACTACGGCAATGTGATCATTCTGGAACCCGCCGCGGACACACTGTGGGTTTTTGCGGGTCTTGCGGAGGTTTTCGGCAAGGTGGGACAGATCGTTCCGGATGGGACGCCAATAGGGCTTATGGGGGGCGAACTCACGGATGCTCAAGGAATTTTGATGCAAAGCGCGCAAGGTTCTGCCGGTACCCGCACTGAAACGCTTTATCTTGAGGTCAGAGACGGGCAGAGTGCCGTGAACCCCGCTGAGTGGTTTGCTTTTTAGTGAACTGTCACCAAATAAAGGTGAGCGCGTGAAAAATGGGAAAAGAGTAGATGAAAAAATTTGCAATGGCGGCGACGGGCGGAATTTTGTTGGGTGCAGTAGCAACCACTCAGATCGCAGGGCCGCTGATCGCCCAAGAGGCGAGTAACAATGCGTCTGTCTATGAGCAACTGGATTTGTTTGGCGATATTTTCGAACGTATTCGCGCGCAATACGTCGAAGATGTCGACGAAGCCGCGCTCATCGAAGCAGCGATTGATGGCATGCTGACATCGCTGGATCCGCATTCCAGCTACCTTTCTCCTGAAGACGCCGCAGACATGCGCGAAGCCACGCGTGGCGAATTTGGCGGGCTTGGTATCGAAGTGACGCAAGAAGAAGGTTTCGTAAAGGTCGTGTCGCCGATCGATGGAACGCCAGCATCCGAAGCAGGCATTGAAGCCGGTGATTTCGTCACGGCTGTAGATGGTGAAAACCTGTTGGGACTGACACTGGACGAAGCTGTCGAACGGATGCGCGGCCCCGTTGGTTCCGAGATCATCATCACCGTCGTGCGTGAGGGTGTAGAACAGCCATTTGATGTGTCCATCATTCGGGATTCAATCAAACTGACAGCGGTGCGTAGCCGTGTTGAAGGTGAAACAGTCGTTCTGCGTGTCGTGACATTCAGCGATCAGACCTATCCATCTTTGGAAGATCAATTGGCCGAACAGGTTGCAGAGGCAGGCGGCATTGAAAACGTAAACGGGTTCGTCATTGACCTACGCAACAATCCAGGCGGTTTGTTGAACCAAGCGATTGCCGTGTCCGATGCGTTTTTGGACGCTGGCGAGATCACATCAACCCGTGGGCGCGACCCAAGTGATGGCCAACGTTGGAACGCCCGCGAAGGCGATCTTGCCGAAGGATTACCGATTGTTGTTCTGATCAATGGCGGGTCCGCATCGGCGTCTGAAATTGTTGCCGGTGCTTTGCAGGATCATCGCCGTGCCATCGTGATCGGCACCAATTCGTTTGGCAAAGGGTCTGTGCAAACGGTGATGCCGCTGCGTGGCGACAGCGCCATGCGGCTGACCACAGCGCGCTATTACACGCCGTCAGGGCGGTCTATTCAAGCGCTTGGGATTTCCCCGGACATTATCGTTGAACAGCCCCGCCGCGATCCAACGGTTGAAGTCGATGAGGAAGAAGAGCGTAACACACGGTCCGAAGCAGACCTGCGCGGTGCCTTGGATAACGACAGCCTGACAGATGATGAAATTCAGCAGATCGAAGCGGATCGGCTGCGCGCTGAAGATGCGGCTGCATTGCGCGAAGAAGACTACCAACTGGCCTATGCCATCGACATCCTGAAAGGATTGTCAGCACTGGGTAACAGCAACGATTGATATTTCCCGGTTGGGGATTGAACGCCGCCGGGGTACACCTCGGCGGCGTTTGTGTTGGAAAGGGCTGATATGAAACCAGAAGAGATTGCAAAACTGCCATACCGGCCCTGTGTGGGCCTAATGGTTGTAAACGCACAAGGTGACGTGTTCGTCGGGCAGCGTGTTGATCGATATAAGGACGCTTGGCAAATGCCGCAGGGCGGTATCGATCCGGGCGAAGATGTCCCCACTGCGGCGCTGCGGGAATTGGTCGAAGAAACGGGAATCACGCCCGATCTGGTAACAATCGTTGCAATCACGGATGAATGGTTGGCCTATGATCTGCCCCACGACATTGTCCCGAAAATCTGGAAGGGCCGGTATCGCGGGCAAGAACAAAAATGGGTTTTGCTGAGGTTCCATGGCGACGACGATCAAATCAATATCGTTCAGCCCCATCAGGAATTTGGGGAATGGAAATGGATGCCGCGTCAGGATTTGCTGGCAAACATCGTTCCATTTAAACGCGAAGTTTACGCAGCCGTGTTAGACGCTTTTGTCGATGCTTTTGAATAACACGTACAAAACTGCTGTACTGTAATCCAATCATGAACGGCGGGCACATCAATTGGGTACATAGGCCGATGTAATGGCCCAAACCTAACCACGCAAAGCCGGTGCCCCAGTCAACGTGAAGGAGATGAACGATGATGCGGATCGTCAGTTTGACCATAGCAGCATGGGTGATCGCCAGTCAGGTTTCAGCCCTAAGCTGCATGCGCAGCGATGTCGCCGAAAGCTATGATCGCGCGGCCTCTTCAGACAATGAATATGTGGTACTTTGGGGTGCATTTGATTTCGATATGCCCCAACAAACCAGCACGGATCCAAATTTTCCTGATGTTTTGCGCACCATCGCGCGGTTCAACGGCCAGTATTTGGGCGCGAGCGGCTTTACACCGGCGCCGCCTCTTGTTGTGTCGATGGTGTTTAACTGCACCGGGCCTTGGTGCGGATCACTGCAACCCGGCGCAGACGACATCCTTGCATACGTTGAGCAGACAGATGGCGGGTATATTTTAAACGTAGAAGCTTGTGGGGGGACGGCCTTTGTCGCGCCCAACGATGTGGATATCGCACGGGTCGAGGCCTGTATGCGCGGTCCGGAATGTCGATAAACCATCCCAACATCGCATGAAACCATCACCTGACATCACCGGTTCCCATTGCGGAACCAATTGGCATTCAAGCAGCCGCAGATTGTCCCTATTTGCGCGTTCTCTTGACCTTACGAGCGGTCTTCGCAGCCTTTTTGCGGGCGCTTCCAAATTTGCGGCGCGGGGGTTTTCCGCCACGTTTGCTGGGGCCGGACGGCATCGGCTTGCCGTTCAATTCAATCAAGTCAACGATCAGCCCCCCTGTTGTGGGCTCGGCTTCGACGAGTTTAACCGTCACTGGCGCGCCTAGCCCGATCATCACGCCAGTATCGCCCCCCATGAGCGTTTGGCTGTCCGCATCATAATGAAAATACTCGGACCCCAGATTGCGGATCGGCACCATGCCATCCGCGCCCGTGTCATCCAGTTTCACAAATACCCCGAATTTGGCGATCCCGCTGATCCGCCCAGTCATGACCGCCCCAACACGCTCATTTAGAAATGCCGCAAGGTAGCGATCAGTTGTATCGCGTTCCGCCACCATAGATCGGCGTTCAGTGTCCGAAATGGCTTGGGCGGTCTGCGCAAGATGGGTTTCGTCGTCGGGTGATAGCCCGTCATCGCCCCAGCCATGCGCCGTGATCAATCCACGATGAACGATCAGATCAGCATAGCGCCGGATAGGCGATGTGAAGTGCGCGTAAGATCGCAAAGCAAGCCCGAAGTGTCCGAAATTTTCTGGGTTGTAGTACGCTTGCGTCATGGATCGCAGCGTCGCTATGTTGATCAGTTCACCATGATCGGTCCCGTCCGCCTGCGCCAACAGACGGTTCAAGTGGGCCGTTTGCAGCACCTGCCCCTTGGCAAGCACCAAGCCCGCGCTTTGCGCTGTTTCGCGCAGCGCATCCAGCTTTTCCGGCTTGGGTTCTTCGTGAACGCGGAACAACAACGGGGTTTTCTTTGCGATAAGAGTTTCGGCTGCGGCGACATTGGCCAGCACCATGAATTCTTCGATCAGGCGGTGCGCATCCAAACGATCCCGAAACGCAACATCTGTGACGTCGCCGTTTTCTGACAAAACAATTTTGCGTTCGGGCAAATCAAGATCAAGAGGCTGGCGACGCGCGCGGGCCTTTTTGAGCGCGTCATAGCAGCCATAAAGAGGGCGGATCACATCATCAAACAACGGCGCAACTTTGTCGCCGATTTGCCCATCCATCGCCGCCTGCACGTCTTCATAATTCAGTGACGCGGGCGAATTCATAAAGCCGCGCACAAACCGGTGGTCCGTTTTATTGCCATCTTTGTCGATCTGCATTTCAACAGCGATACAGGCGCGATCAACGCCTTCATGCAGCGAACACAGATCGCCAGACAACCTATCTGGCAACATTGGCACTACGCGGTCCGGAAAATAGGTGGAATTGCCACGCTTGCGGGCTTCACGATCTAGATCAGACGCCGGGGTGACGTAGTGCGCAACGTCCGCAATCGCAACCCAAAGCGAAAAACCGCCCTGTCCATCAGGAATAGCGCAACAGGCATCATCGTGATCGCGTGCATCCGACGGGTCAATTGTGATCAGGGGCAAATGGCGCAGATCTGTCCGATCCGCCAGCTTGGCAGGTACGGCTGTGTCAGCCTGTGCAATAACATTATCCGGAAAATGGTCGGGGATATCGTGCTGATGGATCGCGATCAGCGAGACTGCACGCGGCTGGGTGGGATCACCTAACCTCGTGATGATCCGGGCCTTGGGGAGGCCCATCCTCCCCTTGGGTCCTGCGTGTTCAGCTTCTACCAATTCGCCATCTTTGGCGCCGCCCGTTGCATCGGCTGCAACTGTCCATTCCTTTTGCGATCCCTTATCCACGGGGATCAGGCGCCCACCCTCAGCGCCGGCGCGAAATATTCCCAGCAACCGCAACGGATTGGTGCCGATACGGCGGATCACGCGTGCGGTGTAGGTATGATCGGCTTCGCTCACCTTGGTCAGGCGACCTAAAACACGATCCCCGGCGCCCAGTGCTGGATCTGTGTCACGCAGTGTCATCAAAATGCGCGGTGGTTCCCCGTCACCGCTCCATTCCAACGGGCGCGCAAACAAATCTCCGTCGCTGTCCGGCTCATGGATTTCAAGCACTGTGACGGGCGGCAATGTGTTAGCGTCGCGGTAAGATGATTTGCGCTTTTGCAGGGCTCCTTCGTCCTCCATCTCACGCAGGATCCTTTTCAGATCAATCCGCGCGGCACCTTTGATGCCGAATGCCTTGGCGATGTCGCGTTTTGCGGCTTTGGTCGGGTTATCGGCGATCCATGTCAGGATGTCGGATTTGGAAGGAATGCGTGTCATAGGCCGTGCCTAACACGGACCATTGGAAAGCGGCAGGTCCGAAATGCGCCCCGCAGGGGCGCGCGCCCGCTCGCAGCATGCGTTTTCGCCGTTAGGCGAAATAATCCCGAAGAATGCGTGTATAGATCGCCTTAAGCTGCGTGATCTGCTCGACAGGAACGCATTCATCCACCTGATGCATCGTTTTCCCAACCAATCCGAATTCTACAACCGCGCAGTGATCTTTCACAAACCGTGCGTCTGATGTGCCACCCGTCGTGGACAATTCCGGCGTAATGCCGGTTTCCTCTGCGACAGCGGCGCTGACCAATTCAGACAGCGCACCCGGGGGCGTTAGAAAACTTTCACCGGACACACGCACCTGCATGTCGATATCCACGCCGAAATCCGGGGCGACCGCATCGACCTGCGATTGCATCCAATCGATCACTGATGTGCTGGTATGAAGATCGTTGAACCGAACATTGGCGCTGGCTTTGCAAGACGCCGGGATCACATTGGTCGCCGGGTTTCCTGTGTCGATCGTAACGACGGCCAGCGTCGAGGGATCGAAATGATCTGATCCAGCGTCGAGTTCATGTGACGCCAACCGATCCATTAGCCGTGCCATCGCAGGCAGCGGGTTACGCGCGCGGTGGGGATAGGCAGAGTGGCCCTGCTTTCCGTTAACAGTAAAATGTGCGGTCAGGGATCCGCGTCGCCCGACCTTAATCATTTCGCCCATAACATTTGGGCATGTGGGTTCCCCGACAACACAATCTGTCATGGCTTCGCCATGCGTGTTCATCCAATCCAGCAATGCAATTGTACCATCGGTTGATGGCCCTTCTTCATCCCCCGTGATGGCAAGAATAATGGCGCCATCAGGCGGCGTTGTGGCCACAAAGTCGACGGCGGCCGCCGCAAACGCCGCAACACCTGATTTCATATCTGTTGCACCGCGCCCGTACATGATCCCGTCCCGGATTTCCGCGCCAAAGGGATCAAAACTCCAGTCATCAATATTGCCAACAGGCACGACATCCGTATGACCATTAAACCCAAATGATTTATTTGCGCCCTTCGCGCCCCATCGCGCATAGAGGTTCGGTGTGTCAGCACGGTCTACCCGCCATGTTTCGAACCCAGCATCTGACAAAAGGCGATCCAGAAGCTGTAAGGCCCCCCCCTCGGTCGGGGTAACGCTGGGACATCGAATGAGATCTGCCGTAAGGGCAATAGGATCGACGGGCATAGCATTCTCCTTTGTGCCAAAGCGTTACCGCCCCTGTCCATTGGATGCAATTGGTTCGCCTCCCTTGCAGGTTGTGTCCTGATAAGCACATATTTCACGTGACGTGAACGTAAAGGATTAAAAAGTCACCGAAAAACCCGCCCGTTAACATAGAGTTAACACAATAAAACAGACCTGAGGCAGGTCAGACATCGAGCGGACCCCAGATGGTCCATAGGTCGCAACGTCGACCACAAGATATAGGTAATGCACAGGTGAAATACGTGTGTTTGCTGTCTGACGTGTCTCATCAAAATGGTGGGCGAAATGGTTGCAGGCGTAGAATTAACGTACAACACGAACGCGACGGCGATACAGATGGCCAATACCATCTTCGGCGATGGTGTGACCGTCACAGGTGCGACCTATTCAGGTTCGAGCTATTCTTCAGCGATTTATTCCAATGGTGACGCTGTCGCCGGCAATGTCACACCCGGTGATACTGGCGTTATTTTGTCTACAGGCAGCGCCACACGGTTCACCAACAACAATGCAGGCCAATCCAATCTGGCGACGAACACATCTGTAAACTCTGGCGGTCAAAACAACGAAGCCGGTTTCAACGCGATTGCCGGGGCCAGCACGTATGATGCGTCCTATATGGACGTAGATTTCATTCCAACGGACGACACGATGACGATGCAGTTCGTGTTCAGTTCGGATGAATACCCTGAATATACGAATTCGATTTATAACGACATGGTTGGCGTGTGGATCAATGGATCACACGTGCCATTGTCGATCACCAGTTCCGGCACCACGATCAACTCGGTCAACCAGAACAACAATATCAACCTGTACAACGACAACACGTCCGACCAGTTCAATACTGAAATGGATGGTTTTACGGTGACGATGACGCTGACCATTCCCGTGAACGTCGGGGTCGTGAATTCGATCCGCATCGGCGTCGCGGACGTGGCCGACAGCAGCTATGACTCCAACCTGTTGATTGCTGCGGATTCTGTCCAAACGGAACTTGTTGCCGAACAAGATTACGTCACGATGCAGGACAGCGTCACCAAGACGGTCAATGTTTTGGACAACGACATCAACAATTCTGGCGGCACGCTTGAAATCACCCATATCAATGGTGTGCCTGTCACGGTTGGGCAAACAATCACGCTTGCGACGGGACAGCAGGTTAAGCTGAATGCAGATGGCACGTTTGACATCACGACGGACAGTGATTTCGAAACCTCTAGCTTCACATACGAAGTTCAGGCCGTTGACGGATCAGGCAATGTACTTGAGACGGACGTGGGCTTTGTTACCGTCGAAACGATCCCATGTTTTGTAGCGGGAACGATGATCGACACGGTTGACGGCCCGCGCCCTGTTGAAACGCTAACCTGCGGTGATTTGGTTCAAACCCGTGACGATGGCGCACAACCCCTGCGCTGGATCGGCAAACGCAGCGTGCCAGCTATTGGCAAAATGGCCCCTATTTGCATTCGCGAAAACGCGCTGGGCGAACACGGCGAAGTCATGGTGTCGCCTTTGCACCGCGTGTTGGTCAAAGATGCCCTTGCCGAACTAATGTTCGGAGAGGCAGAGGTGTTGATCGCGGCAAAGGATCTTGTAAATGATCGCTCCATTCGCCCCGTCGAAGGCGGCGATGTAGAATATGTTCACTTGATGTTTGATCGCCATCAGGTTGTCACATCCGAGGGTCTCGCGACTGAAAGCTTCTTGCCCGGCCCGCAAACCACAAAATCGTTTGAGGCAGAGATCGTCGAAGAGATCACAACCATTTTCCCCGAATTGGATGTAAGTACTGGCGAAGGATATGGCCCTGCGGCCCGCCCCATGCTGAAACGCTACGAAGCTGAAGCCCTTCTGCGCGGGGTTGCCTGACCTTCAATGACCGTCACTTGGATCGCCTCTCGGACACAGGAAACTGCGGAATTCAATCCCGCTGGCCTAGGCCGTCCGTCTACGGTTGGCCCGGTTGGGATGGAGTTGTTAACCCGCGGTAGCCTTTTGATGGAAGCCACGGTCCGCCCCCGTTCTCACCCGGTGAATCTCTTGCGGTTTGGTGCGCTTGATCCGTGGCCGTCCGGGCTGACGGTGTGTTTGGAACCGGATGGAACCATGCGCCTGATGATCCGACAAGGTGGGCGACATCTGGAAACTGCGCTGAAAACCACGTTGGGTGCAAAGGTACAGACAATTCACGTCACATATGTGTGGGATGCACCTGCGCGTACGGGACATTTCAGTGTCCACATTCCAGACCATGGCGTGCTGTGGCAGACCGAAGTGCTGATGCCGTTCCCGCTGTCTTTGCGGGATGCACGCCGGATCGTACAAGACAATAAGACATGTTTGATGAACGCAGACGTTGCATTTGTTGCGATTGGTGATGCGCCCTGCCCACTTGGTCCTATGCCGGGGCTAACAGGCCACGCGGCGGTTGATACCCCGAACGGTCAGGTTGCTTTGCGTGATATATCGCCAGGTGATCTTGTGAATATTGAAGGCGGTAGACCTGTGCCTGTGCTTTGCGTGGGCAAAGCCAACCTTCCAGCGCTTGGGCGATTTGCCCCGATGACACTGCGCCGCCCCTATATGCGTTTGTGGGACGATCTTATTGCGGGTCGTGATCAACGGATCTGTCTGGAGGGATCCGAGGTTGAATATTTGTTTGGCGAAGAACGCGTAACAACCGCGATCCGCCACCTTGAAGTCCGCAATTGTGCGGTGCCCACACGCCCCGCTCCGGCTGTGATCACCTACTACCAAATCCTGCTAAAGACCCATGAAATCATCACAGTGAATGGCGCCCTTGTCGAAAGCTTCGATGGGTCCGCGGTTCTCAATACCACTGGTCGGTTGGCAACATCGGTTCTAGCGGGCATGGACGCAAAACACCGCCCGCGCAGCGTCGGCTTGGCCGCGCCTGTTTTGCAAGGATACGAAGCCTTAACCCTTACGGGCGTTTCGATCGGTTAATCATCTACTTCGTCGAAAAACGGGGTCATCTGCGCGACAATCACACTGTTTTCTTCGAGGGCACGGGCCATCAGCTGGCGTTCCTCATCCGCGATATCGTGACCTTCAGCAAGACGTTCATCAAGCGTGCCATAGCCTGACACATCCAACGGGGCCAAATCGGCCTGCTTGAGGATCGCAACGGTTTCGCGCACAGCTTCTGCTTCGTCCACGCCGGATGCATAGATCATTAACGCGGCCCCTGTACTGTCCTTTGGCAACCCATCCCCATCCTTTCGACCAACTTCGACCAGCAGTGTATAGACCTGTTGGCGCGATGGCTTTTTGGCTTTCGGTTTCGGGTTTGGCTTATTTTGATCCGTCATAACGCTCGCGTAGCCTGCGCTTATCGCAAGGTCAACGTTTAGGACATTGACGTGGCGCATCGACCCGCGCAAAAGTGCGCTGGGTCTCGGGGGAGAATGTGAATGGGTATTCTTGCACGCATACGTGCAGCGCTGCTGTATTTGTGCATAGCGACACCAGTGGTGGCGCAAGAGGCCCCTTTGTCTTTTGCAACTGTAGAACGCCCTCCATTTTCCACCCAAGCCAATGGCTTGCCGAGCGGTTTCAGCCTAGAACTGTCCAAAGCAATCGCCGCCGAACTCGGGCGCGACGTATCATTCAAATTCTATGACAGCTTTCCAGCGATGTTGTCCGCTGTCGAAGTTGGCCTGCATGACGGTGCCGTCGCAAACATTTCCATCACGGCAGACCGTGAAAAACGGTTTGATTTTTCACAGCCCATTTTTGAAAGCGGCATTGGCATTTTGTTGTTGGAAGACAGCCAAGGTAGCCCAATTTTAACCGCCCTTTTGCGACGTGACTTTATACTTTCAATTCTGTTGGCTTTGGCTCTTTTGTTTTGCAGCGGAATGCTGATGTGGTCGTTCGAACGACGCAAGCAGCCCTATTTTGACCGGCCTTTGAAACAAGCGTTGTTTCCGTCATTTTGGTGGGCGCTAAACCTTGTTGTGAACGGTGGGTTTGAAGAACGACAACCCCAATCGCCCTTGGGTCGTTTCTTTGCGGTGATATTGGTCGTGTCGAGCTTGTTTGTTGTGTCGATTTTTGTCGCGACAATTACATCGGCACTAACAGTGGCCGCGTTGCAGGATACAGTAGAATCAGTCAACGATCTTGAAGGCAAACGGGTTGCGACGGTGCAAAATTCAACATCTGCAACGTTTCTTGATGTACGCGATCTATCTTATCGCGCCTATGGATCACCGGACGAAATATTTAGTCAGCTTGAACGCGGCCGCGTTGATGCTGTTGTTTTCGATGCCCCCATTTTAGCCTACTATGAGGCCACTGCATCGGGGCCCGCGACGCGGCTTTTGCCGCGCATCTATCGCCGTGAAAACTATGGGATTGTCTTGACGGCAAATAGCCCATTGTCCGAACAGATTGACCAGACCCTGCTGCAATTGCGGGAAAGTGGTATCTATGATGATCTTATGCAGCGATGGTTTGGCGGCGCACCCGACTAGGCCTTGTCGTCGTCGCGGAACCGCGATTTTGAAGCCCACAAAGACGAGAAAATCAACACGGCTTGAACGGGGATGAAACCCAGTGCGAAAAGGGTCGCGACTGTTGCCCATGTCGGGAAATTGAACTGGCTGGTCAGGGTTTGAAACGGATCGAACAACACCCAAAACACAGCGATTAGACAGGCGGCGTCAAATGCGACTGGAGCCCATGCGCCAACCCAAGAAGGCCGTTTGCCATCCGCAATGCGACGTTTTGCAATCGCCCGGCTGAGGATCATTGGCAGCGGGTATATGTGCGCACAGCGCCGCGCGACAAAACGGAAACCCCTTCATAGGTTTGATACAACATCACTCGTTCGGCCCACTTGTCACCCTCACCGATGCAAATGGCATCAAACAGCAGACCTTCTGACATACCCCGAACCGGGGTCGGGTTGTTCAACTCGCACGTGGTTTCTACGTAGAAGATACGGGGACCTTCAATTTTGATGCCCATTTCATTGTATCTATCATTTGAACAGCCTTGCACAGGATCGGTTCCGGTCCAGTAATATTGTCCATCGTAGGTGTCGGCCGACACGGGTGCGGCCAATACCAAAAAAACGAATGCAAGGCGCATCAGATCAATCCCGCAACAAATCGTTGATACCCGTCTTGGACCGTGTCTTTGCATCAACACGTTTGACGATTACGGCACAGTACAAACTGATGTCGTTTTTGGACGGCATGGAACCAGCGACGACCACGGAATAGGGCGGTACTTCACCGTACATGACTTCGCCGGTTTCGCGATCCACAATTTTCGTTGACTGGCCAATGTATACGCCCATTCCCAGAACGGAACCTTCGCGTATGATGCAGCCTTCGACGACTTCGGATCGTGCCCCAATAAAGCAATTGTCTTCAATAATTGTCGGACCAGCCTGCATCGGTTCCAAGACACCGCCGATGCCTACGCCACCGGAAAGGTGAACGTTCTTGCCAATCTGCGCACACGACCCAACTGTGGCCCACCCATCAACCATCGATCCTTCGTCAACATAGGCGCCGAGGTTCACAAACGATGGCATCAACACCACACCGGGCGCGATATAGGCAGACCGACGCACAATGGACCCCGGCACAGCGCGAAAGCCCGCGTCGCGCCACTGGTTGTCGCCCCAGCCGTCAAACTTAGACGGGACTTTGTCCCACCATGTTGTGCCGCCATTGCCGCCTTCGATTTGTTCCATATCGTTCAAGCGGAATGACAACAACACAGCCTTCTTGGCCCATTGGTTCACATGCCAATCGCCGCTTTCGAGACGTTCGGCGACCCGCAATTTACCGCTATCCAGGGCATTCATCGTGTCAGTGATCGCTTCGCGAACCTCGCCTTGCGTGTCCACAGTGATGGTATCGCGAGCGTCCCATGCGGCCTCAATTGCGGTTTCGAGTTGTGCGTTGGACATGTTCAGACCCCGTTGATGAATTGCGTTTGACCGCCACATAGCGCGCCCGTGCGGTTTGGGCAATTAGATAGGGATGGGGGCGGGGTTGGCACCGCACAGCAAAACCGCGACCTTTTCACCTTTGGCAGGCACATAGGCGCCCGACGTAAGTGTGGCGAGCGCGGCAGCCCCCGCAGGTTCAACAAGCTGACGCATCTTTTGCCACAAGAGCCGTTGGGCGTGGGCCACGTCTGTGTCTTGCACAAGAATGACGTCCAGATCGTTTGCTTTGGCAAGATCATAGGGTATCCGCCCGATCCGTTTTGCCCCAAGCGCGTTGGCGCAAATGCCGCTGACGTTTACGTCGGTGTCCGGGCCATGACAAAGCGCTGCATGCATCGCGTTTGTGGTTGTCGTTTCAACACCAATCACCTTGCGACCTTGCAACCACGACAGCGCGCCGGAAATTAAACCGCCACCGCCAATAGCAATGATGACCGTATCTGCATCAAGCCCTTGATCTTCCCATTCTTTGAAACAGGTGCCTTGTCCTGCAATCGTTGGCGCCGCGTCATACGGGTGGATATCCAAAGCACCCGTTTTGGTTTGATGGGCACTGGCCGCTGCTGCTGCATCTGCATAGGCACCTTGAACAACGTGCAGATCCGCACCGGTTTGGCGAATAACATCTATTTTCGCTGGGCCCGCCACGTCGGGTACGTAAATGTGGGCGCTATGTCCTAGGGTTGTCGCCGCATGGGCAACGGCGGCACCGTGGTTTCCGCCTGACGCAGCAATAAGCCCCGCTGCGGGCACATCTGCCGTAAGGATGGAATTGAATGCGCCTCGTGCCTTAAAGCTTCCCGTGACTTGGGTATGTTCGAATTTGAACGCGAGTGGCAGGCCGAATGCGGTCGACTGCATCACAGGTGTCCGATGAATATGTTTTTCAATACGGGCAGCCGCTGCAGCGATATCAGAGCGTGCGATTGACATGTTGCGTTCCTGTTATTGGACAATACTGCCCAATCCTGCCACTAAAACCCAAAGACAAACAGGAGCAGTTTCATGAAAGATGACCACCGCCGCCACCCGTTGCGCGACAGCAAACAAGACCGCGCCGAAGCCGTACAGGTGCCTGACACGCCGCAAACACGTTCACCTGCCTATGCGCTCGCTTTTGCGGATCCTGATTTCATGTGCCGTGACGAATTGCGGCCGGTGCGTTTACAACTTGAATTGCTGAAACCCGAAATGATGCTAGACGAACAAGGGATTGAATCCACTGTTGTCATGTTCGGCGGCGCACGCATTCCTGAACCGGCGAAAAAGGACAGTGCGCGAACAAAAACTCTTGCCGATCTGTCAAAGTATTACGACGAGGCGCGCACGTTTGCGCGGTTAATGACCGAAAAAGGCGATGCGTCCGAGAACGTGATTGTCACAGGCGGTGGCCCGGGTGTGATGGAAGCCGGCAACCGTGGCGCAATAGACGCTGGGGGAAAATCTATTGGTTTGAACATCGTGCTGCCCCATGAACAGGCCCCCAATGAATACGTGACGCCCGAGCTGTGTTTTAACTTTCACTATTTTGCCATTCGCAAGATGCACTTTCTGATGCGTGCCCGTGCGATCACCGTCTTTCCGGGTGGTTTTGGGACGTTGGACGAAATGTTTGAGGCGCTGACACTGATTCAAACCGGACGTATGGAAAAGGTGCCGTTCCTGTTGTTTGGGCGTGCATTCTGGGAAGGTATCATCAATTGGGATGTCTTGGCGGATGCAGGGACAATTTCTGACGATGATTTAGAATTATTCCGCTTCGTAGAAACAGCGCAGGAGGCTGTTGACGCCTTGGAAAACTGGGAAGGCGCGGGCGAAAAACG
>CAYOSK010000044.1:0-17965 GCA_964406585.1 uncultured Octadecabacter sp.
TGAAGGCATATTCCTGAACATCATCGCCAAGTTCTAGATTGGATTTAGCGTATGACGGAGCTAACGGCGTTGCGTGGGTAAAGGAAAACTTGGGGTACCGAACGTGCGGTGCCCCGAGCGTCCTATGACACATAAACGCGACCGCCAGCCAACTCACCGAATGCGTTGGCTGCGCAGTGCTGGGAACCGAAGAACATCGTCTTGACGTCCTCAAATCCATGAAATATGCGTAATTCTGGTCGCGGGTGTTGTGTAATGGTTAAGACCCCAGTTTTCCAAACTGGAGATGGGGGTTCGATTCCCCCCACCCGCTCCAACAAAATGCCCCTTTTTCGCACATTCCGCCTCATCTGAGCGAGATTCTGGTTTGCGATGGATCGTCTCTTTCGTTGCGTGTGTTTGGCGAACTTTGTGATCTGGTGTTCAAGTGCTTGTGCGTTCGGCAGCCGGATATTAAGTCTGCATCAACTAAACAGGATTTATGATGGCAGACGCCCCACTACATGCCGAAGAAGAACGCGCGCGTTCCAAAGAAATCGGTGCGCTGTCCGCGCTTTGGCCGTTCATGCGGCCCTATGGTTTGATGATAGCACTGGCTGGAACGGCATTGGTGCTGACGGCGATGATGTCCCTCGTGTTGCCGCTGGCGGTACGCCGCGTCATTGACAATTTTGACATCGCGGAACCGGGTCTTTTGGACGGCTATTTCGCGGCGGCCCTTGGACTTGCGGCCTTGCTCGCCGTTGGGACTGCATTGCGATATTACTTTGTTACGCGTTTGGGTGAACGGGTCGTCGCGGATATTCGCGTTGCCGTGTTTGACCGCATGATCGGCATGTCTCCGTCCTTCTTCGAAAAGATTATGACAGGCGAAGTGTTGAGCCGGATCACAACAGATACGACGCTGATCCTGAGCGTGATTGGATCGTCCGTTTCTGTTGCGCTGCGCAACCTGTTGATACTGATCGGCGGTGTCGCGTTGATGCTGTTCACATCCGTCAAGATGTCGCTGATGGTGTTGTGGCCGATTCCTGTGATCGTGTTTCCGATCATCATTCTGGGCCGTCGCGTCCGCAGATTGTCAAAGGAAAACCAAGATTGGATCGCGCAAAGTTCGGGGGATGCATCCGAACAATTGCTAAGCGCGCAGACTGTACAGGCCTTTACCCATGAAGGCGTCAGTCGCCGCAATTTCCATGACGTCACCGAACAGAGTTTCATTGCGGCGCGCCGCCGCATCAGCACACGTGCGATCCTGACAGCGATTGTGATCTTTATGGCGTTTTCTGCGATCGTGGGGTTCTTATGGATGGGTGCGTCTGATGTGCGCGCTGGCATAATCACTGTCGGCGAACTGGTTCAGTTCATGATTTATACCATTATGGTTGCTGGTGCTGTTGCCGCACTGACCGAAATTTGGTCCGAATTGCAACGCGCGGCTGGTGCAACAGAACGGCTCGTTGAATTGCTCAACACTCAAGACGCGGTCATGGATCCGATTCAGCCGATCGCGCCACCTGCACAGCGAAACGGGTCGATTGCGTTTGAAAACGTGACCTTTGCCTATCCTGCGCGCCCGGGTGTGCAGGCACTTGGCGGTGTCAGCTTTCGCGTTGCGCCAGGTGAAACGGTTGCGCTTGTGGGGCCGTCGGGTGCAGGCAAAACAACAATTATTCAATTGCTGCAGCGGTTTTATGACCCAAATAGCGGGCGCATTACCTTTGACGGTGATGATTTGCGCGACTTGGAGCGCGCTGATTTTCGCCGCCACATGGCGTTGGTGCCCCAAGACCCGGTGATTTTTGCAGCCTCGGCGCGTGAAAACATTCGCTTTGGCCGCCCGGATGCCACCGACGCAGAGGTCGAGACCGCCGCCAAGGCCGCCGCAGCCCATGAATTTCTTTCCGCTCTGCCCGAAGGATATGACAGCTATGTTGGGGAACGTGGCGTGATGCTGTCGGGTGGCCAGAAACAACGTATCGCGATTGCGCGGGCAATTTTGCGGGATGCACCCGTGTTGTTGTTGGACGAAGCAACAAGCGCGTTGGACGCAGAATCCGAACGGGCTGTGCAATCGGCGGTCGATCATTTGTCACGGGATCGCACCACGCTGATCGTCGCGCACCGTTTGGCCACCGTGAAAAAGGCTGATCGCATAATTGTGTTTGAGGACGGTCAGATTGTCGCCCAAGGCACCCACGATGCCTTGGTGGCCCAAGGCGGGCTATATGCGCGGCTGGCGCGTTTGCAGTTTACCGATGGTATCGCCGCCGAGTAGGGAAAACCCTAAGTTTCGCAGCGTCGCACTTGCGCGGCGCGCCAATCCCCCACACATTGTCCCAAGGGACGAGAAGCCGCGCGTTGCGTGGTGCTATACATAGGGGAGGAGACTGTCATGACTTTTGCGTCAATGGCCGACCGGAACGCGATCGAGGATGAAATGGTCTGGGAGGACCGCAAACTACCACATTCCGTTTGGGCACAATTGTCAGAAACCGCTGACAAACACGGAAGCCGCAATGCGGTGACGTTCCAGATGTTTGCGACCAAGGACAGCGATCCTGCGGAAACGCTCACGTGGGGTGACCTTCAAGGGAAAGTGGCACAGACAGCAAACCTGTTTCGTGAACTCGGCGTAGGGTCGGACGACGTTGTTGCGTTTTTGTTGCCAAACTCTATGGAAACCGTCCTCACCTATTTGGGCGGGACAGTCGCAGGAATCGTTAATCCGATTAATCCTTTGTTGGACGCAGATCAGATCGGTGCGATCCTGAAAGAAACGAATGCTAAAGTGCTTGTGACGCTGAAGGCGTTCCCGAAAACCGACGTTGCCCAAAAAGCGGCTGAGGCCGTGGACATGGCGCCAAACGTAAAAACCGTGATCGAAGTCGATTTGCTGAAATACCTTACCGGGCTCAAGAAATTGATCGTTCCGTTGATCCGACCCAAGGTGAATGTCCGTCACGGTGCGCGGATTATCGATTTCAACAAATCCATTGCCAAGCAACCGACAACGCTGACGTTTGATGATCCAACCGAAGACCGCGTTGCAGCCTATTTCCACACGGGTGGCACAACCGGCATGCCCAAGGTTGCCCAACACCATAATTCGGGCATCATCTACAATGCGTGGCTCGGCAATCGTCTGCTGTTTACAGAAGAAGATGTGCAAATTTGCCCGCTTCCGCTTTTCCACGTCTTTGCGACGATCGTTTGCGTGGGCGCGTCTCTTAGTTCGGGTGCCCATATCGTCTTTCCAACGCCGCAAGGCTATCGCGGTGACGGGGTCTTTGATAATTTCTGGAAACTGATCGAGCGCTACAAAGTCACGTTCATGATCACAGTTCCGACGGCGATGTCCGCACTGATGCAGCGCCCGGTGAACGCCGATACGTCTTCCTTGAAGATCGCATTTTGCGGGTCAGCGCCACTGCCTCTCGAACTCTACAAGAAATTCGAAGCGGCCGCGGGGGTGACCATTTGCGAAGGCTACGGCCTGACAGAAGCCACCTGTTTGGTGTCCATTAACCCACCGCAAGGCGAAAAGAAGGTTGGGTCAATTGGCTGTCCGTTCCCCTACACAAAGGTGCGCATTATTGATCCAGCCACGCAGCTTGATTTGGGAACAGACGAGATCGGCGAAATTTGTGTACATTCGCCCGGTGTGTCGCAAGGCAACACATATACCGAAGACGCTAAGAATGCGGATTTGTACTACCCCGGTGCCAACGTCAAAGGCCGCCAGTACCTGCGCACGGGCGATCTGGGCCGCATTGATGAAGACGGGTATTTGTGGATTACGGGCCGTGCCAAAGATCTCATTATCCGCGGTGGTCACAATATTGATCCCGCGGAAATCGAAGAAGCCCTTGCTGGCCATTCACAGGTCGCATTTGCGGGTGCCATTGGCCAGCCCGATGCCCATGCGGGCGAGGTTCCGGCCGCCTTTGTGGAACTAACGGACGGCGCGACCGTTACAGTCGACGAACTGATGGAATTCGCGAAAGATCACATCCACGAACGCGCGGCATACCCCAAACATCTGGAAATCATGGATGAACTGCCAAAGACCGCTGTCGGCAAGATTTTCAAACCAGATTTGCGCAAATCCGCGATCACGCGCATCTATAATCAAACGCTTGAAAACGCGAATATCGCGGCATCTGTCACATCTGTGGTCGAAGACAAGAAAAAAGGTCTTGTGGCGCATGTCACCAAAACGGGCGATGTGTCTGATGATGCCATGAACGACGCTTTGGGCAGCTTCACCCGTCCTTGGACATGGGCCGAATAGGGCGCTGCAATCCACGGCACTGAGGCAAAGCGCCGCCCTTTCGGGGCGGCGTTTTCGCGTCTATGATCTGGCGGAAAGGACAGAACATGTCTGACACTGCCCACCCGATTGCCGTCATGGATGGCACCTGCGCCCTTTGTGCGTTTGGGGCGAAGATGGTTCATCGGTTGGATCGTACGGGCGACATTCGAATTGCCCCAATTCAGGGCGAAACCGGTGCGGCCTTGATGGTCCAACACGGACTTGATCCGCTTGATCCCGACAGCTGGTTGTTCATCGAAGAAGACGGCACCGTTTCGCGCAACCTTGAGGCCCTGATACGGCTAGGTCGGCGTACGGGTGGGATTGGACATTTTCTGACATGGTTGCGAGTCCTTCCGCCTATTGCACGCAATTGGCTGTATGCCCGTGTAGCGCGCAATCGCTATGCGATGTTCGGGCGCGCTGATATGTGCGCTATTCCTGATACTGCCCTGCGCGCGCGGTTGCTGCCATGAAGATCATGGTGATCGGTGGAACCGGTGTATTCGGCGCGCGGATGTGCGTTTTGCTGGCGCGCGATGGGCATGACGTGACGATTGCAAGTCGCACCAAACCTGCGCCTTCACACACCAAGATGCGCCGCGTCCGAAGAATGGGTATTGTGCAAGGCGACGAAACCGTCCTTGATTTGTCCAACTTTGCGTACCGAAAATTTGATCGCGATGGTCCGCTAACAGGGTTTAATACCTATAATGTCATCGTAGACGCGGCTGGACCGTTTCATGCCTATGGAACCGATCCCTACCGTATCGCGAAGGCCGCGATAGCAGCCGGTGCGCATTATTTTGATCTTAGCGATAACGCTGATTTCTGCGAAGGGGTCAGAATACTAAATGCTGATGCTAAGGCTGCCGGTGTCACGGTTTTATCTGGCATGTCGTCTGTTCCAGCGATTTCATCAGCTGTTGTCGAAGACCTGCGGGCAGGGCAAACACCCGTCCAAATAGACAGCGCGATTTTGCCCGGTAACAAAGCGCCCCGTGGCCGCGCCGTTGTCGAAAGTATTTTGAATCAGACTGGAACATATTTCGTTGCAAAGCGCGGCGGCAGATCAGTTCAGGTACGGTCATGGTCCGGACCACGCCTGTATGATCTCGGCACATTCAAGCGACAAGCCTGGCACATCGAGGTTCCCGATCAGCGGATGTTTCCCGATCATTTCAAATGCCCGACGGTCGATTTTCGCGCGTCGCTTGAACTTGGGGTGATGCGCTATGGCCTGGCAGCCTTATCGTTCTTGCGTAGTAAATTTAGGTTTGGAATGCCGCGCTGGCTGGTGTCATTTGTGATGTTCGCGGCCCGCATGATGGCGCCATTTGGAACCGATAGGGGGGGAATGGTTGTATCGGTGATTGTTCCGCAAAATAGCAGTTTCGTACAAAAAAGGTGGGTCCTGCGCGCGAATTCCGGGGACGGACCTTTCGTGCCGGGCATCGCGATCCGCGCCGCCTGTCGGATGCTTGAACAGCTCGCCCCGGGTGCTGAACCTGCTCTTAGCGCGACTCCATTGACCAAAATTGAACAGGCGATGTCTGATTTGGACATTGAGACGCATAGGAGCGAAGTCGTTGTAAAGCCCATCTTTAAACAGGTTCTCGCAAATGACTTTGACGCACTGCCAAAAGCGGTGCAAACCACGCACAACGGTGTGGGTGTTCGCCATTTTGAAGGGCGCGCAAGTGTGTCGCGGGGGCGTGGTCTTCTCGCCAGTATCGCTGCGATTTTTTTCGGGTTTCCACCGACGAGCCATGATGTTGCTGTCACTGTCACGAAGTTGCCTGCGCACGGGGGTGAAACGTGGATTCGCCAGTTTGGACAGCATACATTCCGGTCACATTTGCGTCCTAAGGGCGGGCGCATGACTGAACGGTTCGGACTGCTCACGTTTGAATTGGGGCTGCAGGTTCTGCAGGGTAGGCTACTTTTTCCTGTCCTGTCGGGTCATATTCTCGGGCTGCCAATCCCACGTTTCTTATTGCCACAAAGTGTGGCGAGCGAGGCCGATGTTGGTGGGGTTTTCCATTTTGATGTACACCTAAAGGCCCCGACCGGCACCAGTTTGGTGCATTACAAGGGGTGGCTAGGGCCGGTGGGCGGGACCAAAAACACGTGATTGATTGGGACGATGCATATGCCAACATGGCGCATATTCCGAATGGTGATGCGCTTCCTGCCCGCTGGCTTTCGAATGCCGCGGCGTACCGGGCGTCGGCCGCACGGTTCGAAGAACATTCCTACGGCCCCCATCCCAGAGAAAAGTTTGATGTGGTGTGGCCGGACGCAACGCCCAAAGGTTTGGCTGTGTTTGTCCACGGAGGGTATTGGCTGCAAACGGATAAATCATACTGGAGCGATCTGGCTGAAGGCGCGCGCGCGGCTGGATGGGCGGTTTGTTTGCCACAATACACATTGGCACCTGAGGCGCGCATTTCACAGATCACACGGCAGATTGCCTGCGCGATCAGCGCAGCAGCGGCGCTTGTGGCGGGGCCTATTCGCCTTGCCGGGCATTCGGCCGGGGGGCATTTGGTTAGCCGGATGATGTGTGCAGATACATCGTTGGATCCATCGCTTATTGGGCGTATCGCACACACGTTGTCGATTTCTGGGCTGCATGACCTGCGCCCACTGCTTCGCACGAAGATGAATGTGGATCTGCACCTTGATTTGGCCGAGGCCACAGCCGAAAGCGCGGCGTTGAACGTGCCGCACGCCGCCGCACATGTGACCACGTGGGTGGGTGGGGGCGAACGGCCGGAATTCCTGCGCCAAGCAGAGCTATTGCCCCTGATGTGGGGCAGTTTTGACGTGTCGGCGCAGATGGTAGTGGATGCCGGGCATGATCATTTCTCTGTCCTTGATGGCTTGAAACGCAAAGACAGTGACATCACAAAGGCCTTTGTCGGCACCTGACTTGAACTTGGGAACGCCAAACTTGATGGTGTGCTTTGAACACCAATTGTCGTGAAAGGGCCGCACGTGACCAACCTGCCAATGAAGCACCGATTTTCTTTGCCACAAGGCATGATTTACCTTGATGGGAATTCGCTTGGCCCCATGCCTGTGGGTGTGGCCGAACGGGTGCAGGCAATGGTTGTTGATGAATGGGCCGACCATCTGATCAAGGGGTGGAACATGGATGGCTGGATGGCACAGCCTGCCCGCGTTGGGGATTGCATTGCGCGCCTTATCGGCGCCCCCGCGGGATCGGTGACGATGGGCGATACGTTGTCCGTCAAGGTGTATCAGGCCCTATCGGCGGCGTTGAAAATGCGCCCAGATCGCAAAGTGATCCTGTCCGATAGCGGCAATTTTCCGTCCGATCTATATATGGCCGAAGGGTTGATACGCCAATTGAACCAAGCATATGAGCTTCGGATTGTCGCGCCAGAGGATGTTATGACATCCATAACGGAAGATGTTGCCGTTGTGATGATCACGCAGGTTGATTACCGCACTGGGCGCATGCACGATATGGCGCAATTGACGTCGGCAGCACAGGCAGCGGGGGCTGTGATGCTTTGGGATTTGGCGCATAGCGCGGGTGCTGTTCCAATTGATTTGACGGCAAGTGGCGCGGAATTCGCAGTGGGGTGCACGTACAAATACCTTAACGGAGGGCCGGGCGCGCCTGCGTTTATCTATGCACGGCCAGATATAGTCGATGACATCCAGCCCGCTTTGGCCGGATGGCTGGGCCATGATGCACCGTTTGCTTTCGAACAGGGATATCGCCCTGCGCCTGACATTGAACGTATGCGCGTCGGCACGCCGCCCGTCATGCAGATGGCCGCGCTTGAGCAGGCTTTGAAGGTTTGGGATGACGTGGACATGAACGATCTGCGCGCCGCATCAGTGCGGTTGTGCGATTTGTTTATCACGCAAGTCGACGCGCATTGTCCCGAACTGACGTTGGCAAGCCCGCGCGACGGGACACAGCGTGGCAGTCAGGTGTCCTTTGCCTTTGAACATGGGTATGCGGCGATGCAGGCGCTGATTGCGCGCGACGTTATAGGGGATTTCCGTGCGCCAAACCTAATGCGGTTCGGCTTTACGCCCTTATACATCGATGAGGATGATGTGCTTGGCGCCGTCGAAATTCTTGTTGATATTCTGGACAACCGGCTTTGGGATACGCCCGAATTCCAAACCAGAAGTCGTGTGACATAGCCGGGAATGTGCTGCTGGAGTGTGTCAAAAAACTGTCTGACGTCACCGCATAAGGTTCAAATAGGCTTCTCGCCGCGTGACTAAAGACTTTCAGTCCATTCACTATTCTCATTTTGTCGCAGTCGGGTCTACAATCTTACAGGGAATTTTTATACTCAATTTACCATCTAAGGTTGCGCATTTGGCGTTATCTTCCTAGCATTTAAATACCGTTTTTTTAGCTCTAATTAGGAGTATTTAGATTGCCCCCTGCATCCCACCAAACATTGTCACGACGCGCATTTCTGAAATCGTCAGCTGCGACTGCTTTTGCAGTCGGCTTTGTCTCCCCTGTACATGCGGCCTCCCATACGACAGGCAACGATTTCGCGAGTCCTGCCAATCTCGCGAAGGCCCTTCCGAGTGGTGACGGGTTGGCGTTTCAAGAAAGGTTCGATGCAACACTGGATGATCAGTATCTTGACTTCTTGATAGAGCATTGGCTTGAACATATGGATGCAAACTTTTCGGGTGGGGATCAAAAGCCCGATATATTTTACGCTCTTGGATGTGAGACACGAGCGAATGCGCCGTTCAATGGCAAGACAATCCGCGTTCCAGCATATGTCGACATGACAAAGGCCGAAACCGGGCAACCGATTGTTGGGCCTACGCTGGTGATGGAACGTGGGAAGACGACTGGGGTGTTGTTGAAAAACGCGATTTCGGGGTGCGGAGCAGATGCGATCCCGGGTGTTGTGGACAATATGTCTGGATGGAAACCGCATGACTTTACCTCAACGAATTTGCACACTCACGGCTTGCACGTCACACCGCAGGCTCCGTCAGATGATGTGTTAATTATTCTCGATTCCGAAAACAAACCTCATTCGGGTCATGCCGGACATTCCGGGGATCAAAGCGCACATCACACGATCCAAAGCGCATTGGACGCGACGTCTTATGCCTACCGCTATGAAATGCCCGGCGATCATCCAGTCGGCACATTCTGGTACCACCCTCATAAGCACGGGTCGGTTGCTGCGCAGGTTGGGCCTGGCATGGCAGGTGCACTGATCGTCACCGCGGCTGACAGCGAAAACGACTTTGACACCCTATTGGCCAATACCTGCAATATCACGGCTGACGACGAAGAGATCGTGGTTCTGCAAACTATTTCCTATTTTGAGACAACTGGGGGGCCGACAGGGCAAGGGGTCTTTTATCCCTACGGCTACTATCTCGGCGGTGTAGAAGACGGCTTTGATGCGAGCATGTGCGATGGGCTGACGCCAACCCAAGCTGCGGACGCACCGGCGTTGGGCGTCAACGGTCAGGTCAATCCGGTTATCACAATGAACCAAGGTGAGATCAAGCGGCTGCGGTTTGTAAACGCGACTAACGGTCAAACCATCGTGCCGCAGTTCATAGGCGAAGGTGCGCCGGAGGTTTATGCAATTGCAGTCGATGGGATCGCACTGCTGCCACCGACCGCACCAGATGTCAGTTCAGACCTTGAGTATTTCAAGATCGATTACAGCCTGAGTAAGGCCGAACCTGAGGCCTATTGGACAACAGCCGAACTGATAACGCTCGCTCCGGGGCAACGGCTTGATCTGTTGATAAAAGCAGGGACAACCGCAGGTGAATTCCAACTTAAGGGCGCTGGCCTGGGGACGGTTCCTATGGTCGTTGAAGGCCAAGAGCCAAACGGCGCCGAAATTTTGAAGGTGATGGTGACATCCGAAACAAGCACGAGGAAGCAAACCATTCCGACGATTGGTCTGTTTAAAGAACCGACCATTCAGCGCCCCGTTCCCCCCGTAGTTGATATTAGCGGCGACTGGCCAGCCGCCACACAGAAAGTCGAGTTCAAGACAATCGAAGAAAACTTCACGTCGGAACATCCCTATCCGGTAAAGCCCGCCTTTGTGGTTAATGATCAGTATTTTGACGTCACCGTCGGCGATCCGGCGCAGATCCAGCTGTTCAAAGGCGATACGGATGTCTGGAATCTATACAGCACCAATGATGCCCATATTTTCCACATCCATATCAATTCTTTCCAAGCACTTGGTCGGTCGACGTACGATGCGGAAAATCGGGTCTATCGTGCGCCAGTGACCTACAATATGCCGATCTGGCGGGATACGATTTATGTTGATAGCGTCGGTGGCCAAGCTATTCCAGACGCGCAACCAGCGCGAAAATATGACACCTATACGCCAGGAACGATGGTTACGACGGCGAGCAAGCAGGTCGATTTCACCGGTGAATTTGTCCTGCACTGCCATAATCTGTTTCATGAAGACAATGGAATGATGCTGACCGTGTCGATCCTTGATCCTGTGACAGGTGGCATCGACAGCGAGTAGAGCCGTTTAGATCTCGTAGCGTTCGGCGACCCATAGAAAAGGTCGGATCAATCCATTGCCTTTATGCGCTTATGTATGGCGCGCCGGGCCGACATTAAGTGGCAATCGGGAAAGTGGTCTGCAGAGGTAGATGCGGCGGGCGAATTTCAAATGTCAGTGATGCGTCTATAGACTGCTGCGCCTGCGCCAAAATGCTGTGTCGAACGGCATCGCAGCGTATTGTAGGTGCGTTGTCGCATGGGTGCGTTCAGCGGTGCGTGCGACCAAAGCCTCATAAACCAATGGCGCGTCGTCGTCTCCTTGGATCGCGTCGCCAGCAGCTTGCCCCGCGAAGAAGCCTCCTGAGAGTGCGTTGAACAACCCCTGTGACGTAATTGGATCGAAGGCCGCTGAAGCATCTCCGGTGGCGAGCCAACCGGGGCCGCTCGCTTTGTCGAGAACGGTGCTGCGACAGTCCATCAACTGTGGGTCCTGCAATGCACTCGCGACCGAGATCAGGCTTAAGTCTTTCTGTGCCGTGCGCAAAAACTGCGCTGGGGTGGTGCTGATGGTCTTGGCATGGGCAGAACTGGTCGCAAAACCAACTGTGCCGCCTGTCGCGGCTGGGACTGCATACCACCAGCCTTCTGGCGTTGCTTCTGACTGCATGGTCGCATTCCCGAATGTGGGTGTTTTCCAAGTGAGCGCAACAAGATCGGTACCTTGAAGTAACGTCGCCGCAAGCCGTCTGGCGATGCTGGCGGGACGCCCGGTTGCATCGATCAAAAAACGCGAAGCCAGGGAGGTGGTGCTTGGTGCGCCATGAAGCTCGACCTGCCAGCCATCCGATATCTTAGTTTGGCCCTTAATACGGGCGGTTCGCACAGTTACGCCAAGGTCTTGAGCTCGCCGCACCATCGCCAAAGACAGGGCGTGCCGATCGATCCCCCAACCATGCATACCCAAGGTGGGATGAGCGCCGTGGGATTGCAATTGCGCAGCCCCCCACTTGCTAACGACGTCGTCAATGACCAAAGCGTTTTTCAAAACGTCACCCAGACCGAGCCGTTCCAAAATGGGGGCAGCACCGCCAGACAACTGCTCTGCGCGTTGGGCCGCTATACCGCCTGCCACATCGACGACCTCAACGCTGATGCCTCTGGATGCCAATGAAATGGCAGCGGCAAGCCCCGAAGGCCCGCCACCACCAATCACAACATCTAACATCTAGACTTCGCCACGTCCTAAACGCTGATAGCTTGGTTCTTTGTCGCCATCGTCGCTCTCATCTTCCACCTGAACGCTCATAGTCAGCATCATCTCTTCTTCGCGTTTGAGGTTCACAATATCTGTCGCGAGCTTCAGAGTTGGATCGCCAGTTGTGAACGTGGGCGAACGGCCAGTTTCGACAAAACATGGATCCGGCAAGCCAGAGGCTTCAGGTGGCGTGTGTGCCTCAACCAGACCTGTCATCCACCATTTATGGACCATATTATCGATCCGCTTTGCATACCCGGTGCTTTGCAGGTCCCGCAGCCAGAAACGGCGATTGCTAAAGTGGCGTTGTACCTGCAACGGCGGCAAACCCGGTGTCGTCGCAATTGTATAGGCTTCGATTGGCAACACTTGATTGGGAACACGCGCGCCCCAAAAACTGGGCGAGCTGAGGTACAGGCTCGGCTCATATACCAGCCCAGAATTACAAGATGCTTCGTCTGTTTGCCATGGCACGCCCATCCAGCGTGTTAAACTGCCTGCACCTGTCGGCCCCCAAGGGCCATTCCAATCCAAGGCTTGCGCACGAGTAAGACACGGGCCGTAGTCCTGTTGTACGGCTTGACCCTCAGGCAGTGTCCGCAAGCGATATGGAATTTCGGCATTCCACATCGAAGCGAGCCGCATGGGCCAAGTTAATTCAATGCCGGGGTGGAACGGTCCGCCAAGGCATTCATGAAGTGCGGCGCGGTCCAGCTCTCTGGGTTGATCGCTCACCGGGATGTCCGCAAAGTCGGGGATGTCTGGAATACCGTTCCAATCGGGCTCAAACACGCCATTGGCCCAATTTTCGAGATGGCCGTATTGCGTCTTGGTCAGAAATAAATCCTCGCGCGCTTGGTTGACCAGTTTTCCATTGGGCAAACGATCACCATACGTGTCCCCATAAAACGGCGGCAGGGCCGCCGAATCGAGCTCTTGTGTCATACTATTGCGGAACAGCTTGAAAACCGAAGCACGATACGCCGCACCTTCAGGAGAATGATCGTTCATCAATGCAATCACATCTGGATCGCGGGCGTCTAGCGGTGTCCCTTGCCCTGCCAAAAGAAGAATACCTTCGTTCACCCATTGGTGCGCTGTCATGCGATCAAATATCGGCCAGATGTCGCGGGTGAAACTGGTGCCTGCTGGCGCGTCCAGTATTCCTTCACGAAAGAAAAGATCACGGACCACATCGTCCATTGTGATCACGCCAAACAGACCGGGCCCGAAGTTGGGTGGGGCGACAACGACATGCGCTGGCGTCGCTTCAAAGTCTTCGCCGTCAATCGTGACAGTGGCGCGGACTGGGCCATCGCAGGTATCATCGTGCCAGCCATCATTGTTAGCAAACGTTGTCGGCTTGGTGCCTGGAACCTTCGGCAATGATTTGCCACGCCCACCAAAGAACAAAAGCCGACCCGCCTCGTCGGTTTTAAGCTCTCCTAGATAGACGGGTTTGCCAAAATACAGTCCATCATCGATCGGAACGGCGTTCGCTTCTTTGCCCGAAATTTGCTTTGCTTTTGGCTGTATGTCTAACAAGGCGCGCTCGTCCCCTGTCACATCAGCATTGCGCATTGAAGGGGCAAACACTTGGTCGGCAGGTAGGTCCATGGCATGTTGAAACTCGTACCAACCGGCCTTGAGGTTGGCCACTTCGACCCGCCAATTGATATCAGCATCGTTGGCTGTAACTTCACGGATCTCACCGGATTTGAGAGTGGCATAAATCCGAAAGCGTGCCACTTGTCGTTTGATATGGCCCTTCTTGTCTCGAAACCCGTCCGGGTCTTCTGGCGTTTTGCCGATCACGTCTGGGGCAAGGAAATAGTCGTCTTGAGCGTTCCCAACACGCGCAATGCCGATTGCCGGGTGAATAGCTATGCTTTTGATCTCATCAGTTCGCAAATTGGTTCTCCTTCAAATTCATTTCTTGGTAAAATACATCACTCAGCACAGAGGGTTTTGGCCGACCGTTTATGAACCGACGTTCCCTTCGATTTCACTTTGCAGAGAGGCCTGCACAGATTCCACGGTCGGGGCGGCGCTCATAAGGTCCTTAACCATGGCGGATTGACGCTTGATCAGACCGAACAAACCCTGCGCGGCGGCTTAGAAAATTGACTGTCATATATGGTTTGCCATTCACGCAATGAAAGAGATTGCCGTCTTTTTGCGCAAGTGCTGTGGAAATCTGTCCGCTCACATGGGCGTGGAACGCAGTGGCGTTTTTGTGGATTTCGAAAAACAGGATCGATTGCGGATCGCTGCGGGGTAAGGATTGAAGATCCCCAACATTTTTATATGGGTTATGGCTAAGATAGGCCAACGTGTCAGGTTCGTGTAATTTGACGTCGTGCGCAACTTTCTTGAGCGCTTCGATAGCCGCGTTTTCGCGCCCGACATTGAAAACCCATTCGGATGTAAGGCTCATGTGTTCAGAGGCGGACATAGGGGCGTATCCATCACTACTAAATCAATAAAACTGCCAAAATCGAGAAACCAAGAGTGTTCGCTCTCTTCGCATTAAAGTATAAATTCTCAATGTGAGTCAATCTAGGGTTGTTGTCGCTTTGCGGTCCAACTATTTTTGGCCCCGCCTGCGCATCGCGAAATGAGCAGTACCGACGGTTTCCGTGTCTTGAGGGAAATGAACAACTCAAAAATGCTAAGGCGAGGCGCATTACCCGCTATTATTATTCTGTCGATCTTTGTTCCATGTGCCGTCTTTGGCTCCCAGATTGAGTCGTGGAGCGAATATTTCCTCGCAAATTCAAATGTGGCAGATACCGCAACAGCACCGGCTGTTATTGTGTTACTCGAGAGTGATGTTCTGCTGCCTATCCCAAAAGTGAGGCGTCGTTAGTGGCTGGAGCAAGACTCGGCTGTCTGCTGTCAGTGCTTATGGATCCAAATTGGGTTATTTGCTACAAGAGGGTTTGTTGCTCATCGTAGCCACCGAGGAGTGGACGATGAGAAAGACAACGAAAAGCCCCGGCGGGAAGATCGCCAAAAACATCAAGCGCGCCGCGCGCAAGCATTGTTCATCCGAAGGGAAGATCAGGATCGTGCTGGATGGGCTTCGTGGCGATTACAGTCGCAAAGCCGGAATAACTGATGCTCTTTAAAATGTGGAATTGATTTCCTCCAAAGCTGCTCGGATCTCATCGATACACTTTAGACAGAGGGCACGATCAAGAGGAGACTTTTCAATCTGGCGTGCCCGTTCGGCGCAATCAGTGAACCCCAGCGTCAAGGCGGCCCCTTTCATAGAATGTGCTTCGGTGGATGCTGTCTTTGTGTCGCTGTTCTCGAGAGCTTTCGCAATATTCGCAACGCGCTGGATTGAATCTGCTGTGAACTGTTGGGCCAGTTCGACGATCTTTTCTTCAGGGAAAATCTGTCGCAAATCTGTCGCCACGGACGCTTTCATTATAGAGAAAATAGATCGAGCACTGCGATCCGCTTGTTGACATACAGGCACCGCGTTCGTGTCTGATTTCCCTGTCAAAGCTTCCTCAAGGGCGTGTTTCAGCTCCTCAAACGGTATTGGCTTGGACAGAACCGTATCGATCCCGACCACGTCAACTTCGTCGTCGATTGCATCCATGACATGGGCTGTTAAGGCAATAATCGGCGGCATCGCAGCACTCTTCCACTTCAGCCGGATTTGGCGCGTCGCCTCGAGGCCATCCATTACTGGCATCGCGATATCCATAAGAACCAAATCAAATTTATCAGGTTCAAACATTTCTAACGCTACACGACCGTTTTCGGCCAACTGCGGAAGGGTACCCATACGTCTAAGATAGGTCGTAATCAGCTTCTGATTGACGATGTTGTCTTCAGCGATCAAAATCCTCTTTCCGTTGAGAACATTCTCACTGCTGGCCTGTGGTATCACGGTCCGTGTTGCAACCTCAGATGAGGATTGTTCGATAACCGTTACGGGCAGCTCGAACCAAAATGTAGAGCCTTCATCAACGGTGCTTTCGACCCCAATGGTGCCGCCACATCCATCCAGAATACGCTTGCAGATCGCGAGACCAAGACCAGCCCCCTCTGCTGCAGCCGTCAAAGGGTTCGAAATTTGTGAGAAGTCTTTGAATAGATTTGAAATACTCTCAGGCGCAATACCTATGCCAAAATCTTCAACTTCGAGACGCAGCAAGGCTCCCTTCGTGTGCGGTTGTGCGCTGGCTCTTATTAACACCGGCCCGTCCTTTGAATAACGAAGCGCGTTCGTTACAAGGTTTGAGATGATCTGGCGAAGGCGTGTTGCGTCGCCAAGAAACAATTGCGGCACATTATCTCTGATATTCGTGCGGATTGATCGCCCAGTGGCGGTTTCATTTGAGTCTGCAAGCTTACAGGTGCTTTCTAGCAAAGCCCGAATATCTACGGGTTTGTCGTCAAAAATAAAAACCCCGGCCTCCATTTTGGAGAAGTCCAAAACATCATTAACGATCCGGCTAAGCCCTTTGCCGGCAGCCACTGCATGATTTAGCAGTTCCAATTTGGACTCGTCGACTTCATCGATTGCCAAAAGATCGATCATGCCAAGCATGCCACCCAACGGTGTCCGGATCTCATGGCTCATCGTCGCAATAAACCGACTTTTGGCTTTCCCGGCAGCTTCCGCCTGCTGAAATGCTTGCTCAAGCTCTTTGGTCCGTTCAAAGACGGCGGTTTCGAGAAGCGCTGAGTGAGCGCTCAGTTGTTGATTGGCGATATAAAGCTCACGACTTTTGGCTTCTAACAGCATTTCAGCTTCGGCGCGCGCAGCCTTTTCGCGCAGATACCGGCGCCGTGACACCCGGTCATCGACGGCGTCATCTCCATTGCTCATATATCAACAGCCTGCACTATTGCTTCAGTTCAATATCAAACGTTGTCGCGTTTTTCTGATGCGGGACCGGACACCGACCAATTTTTGCTTCTTGATTGTAACGTTCCAAGCAGGCCTCGACCATGCCGTGGCAAAATTCGACAAGCGGACGCGGAGAGGAATATGTCAGTTTCAGTTGGCCTTCGTTCAAGCGTTCTGTGTCAAATACTGGTAATTCCGCATTAGGATAGAGTTTTTTGACCTCTACATGGATCTCACCGTCCACGGCCTCCAGCAATGAAAGGCTATCGGTCTTGCCTTCGAAAAACTCTTCATAGTTTTCGACGAAATGGTCCATCATCCAGTGGCCAAACATGCGCTGTAGCTTCTCTGCACTTATTCCGGAGTGTTCACTGAACGCGACAACGATCTTTATCAATTCCGAGCATGGATAGTTACCCACCGAAGTGAAAGCTCCGTCGTTTTCCAAGTCTGCTTTATCAAGGACGTCATCAACGACGTCTTCGCCAAAAGCACTTTCTGCCATTTTGACAAGCTCTACAAAAATTGTACCCTTCATGGCGGACCTCATTCACGCGTGTTTATTTGATTGTCTTTGCGAACGATCCGTTCGCGGGACATCCCTGCTCGTAACACAGCAAGGGTTTACAAATTGTGGTAGAATCCGCAGACGGGCCCGCTCAGGGTGTTTGAAGCTGTCGCTGTTGGATGCCGCTCCTTTGATCGCATTTACTGCAGCAGACGAGACAGCAGTTTCATCACCATATCCGCTGACGGGAAGAGCATCGCGATGCCCGAGGGGTAAACTTCGAGGCACGCCATTTCTGCGAGTTGTTGAGTGGATTTTCCAGATGCACAGCGCATCGCGATCCTCAGGACACCCGTTCGGGGAGTACAAAAGATGGCTCGATCCAGCCATCCTAACAGTTATTATGAAAAATCAGTGCGTTGCTACATAACGTGGTGCTGCTGGAGAGAATCGAACTCTCGACCTCTCCCTTACCAAGGGAGTGCTCT
>CAYOSK010000045.1:0-17788 GCA_964406585.1 uncultured Octadecabacter sp.
CGTTGGGAGTCCGTGAAGGGTGTTGCAAACAACGACTTCACGCAGGTTGTGGCACGGATACCTATGGCTGGTTATTGGCGGACACAATGAGGAGTAGGTCAGATTCAAAGATCGCTACTCCATCGAAACCTGATCAAATTTTTGGGCGCATGCCCATTGCGAAAGATACAAAAACTAAACCGCTTGTGCCAATTGGATCGGGCGAGCCGCCACCGAAAAAAACGCCTACCCACCCAGAAGTGAATACCATCAAAATGAGCAATATTCGTCTCGCTTTGTGATTTAACCCGAGATGCCAGGTCCTTATCATAGCAGCGATGGCTATAGCTGACGCAATTCCAAGATAGACGAGGTCTGAAAGGAAGACTTGTGCCAAAAAATATGAAATTGCGGATAGAGCAATGACAATTAAAAACTTACCCCAATCAGAGTCCCTTAACGACGCTGTGACACGCTTTGTAACTGCGTTTCTCTTACTTGTATCCATACCTTCGGTGCTCTCATTGTCTTTGAAGGGCGGCACATTCGGGGCGCAATGACTGCCCACGCCAAATTACATAGCCTCGCGTCGTTCAATGCATGTCAGGCGGAACGTGTTGATGCAACCTTAGGTTCTGCTTTAGCGGGAATGCGCTTTGGGTGGTTAGCTGATGGGCACTGCGGCGCGGGCCTTTGAATTTGTGCTGAATTTTTAATCAAAGCAGGCGAGTGGTGCCAGCTTGGCGGGCATCACGTTTCAGATGGGCCGCTGCGGTCTGTTCTATGTGGTCACTTGGTCGGTGATCGGGTTTTCAGCGGTCGTGCAAAGTGATCTGAATATACTTGTCGTTGAAGCCGACGAAGAAAAGGCGCGCGAAATAATCGATGCGCTGACAGATGATGGATGGGACAAAGTATCGGTCATCGCATCTGCCGCGGCGCTGGAACGGACGCTGACGCAACAAGACCCTGATATTATTCTCATTGATCTGGCCAATCCGGATCGTGACACGTTGGAACACCTAAGCCTTGTGTCCAATGCGCGCAGCCGTCCCGTGGCCATGTTCGTGGATCAAACGGACGAGGCCATGACACAGGCTGCGATTGCAGCAGGCCTAAGTGCCTACGTTGTGAACGGTTTGACCAAGGATCGCATTAAACCTGTGTTGGAAACGGCGATTGCCCGTTTCGGCATGATCGCAAAGATGCAGTCTGAACTGGACGCTGCCAAACAGGCGCTTGTGGATCGCAAGACCATTGATCGCGCCAAGGGGCTGTTGATACGGGCGCGCAATATTTCCGAAGAAGATGCATATCAGCTGTTGCGCAAAACAGCGATGGATCAGGGACGTAAGGTCATTGATGTGGCATCCGCCTTGGTCACCGCATCGGAGCTGTTGCAATGACCCAAGTAAATTGCGGCTATCTGGCGCTGGTAGATTGCGCACCGCTGATCATCGCTAAGGAATTAAAATTCGCGGCCCAAGAGGGGCTGGATCTAACGTTGCAAAAACAGCCGTCTTGGTCTGCGCTGCGCGACCGGCTGACATTCGGTCAAATCGATTTCGCACATATGTTGTCTCCTATGCCTGTTGCGATGTCGCTTGGGTTGGGTGGGGCGTCAACGCCGGTTGATGCGTTAATGGTGATGTCGGTCAATGGGACTGTGATCGGGGTGTCATGCGATCTGGATGCAAACATGCGCGCGCGCGGATGGGACAACACATTTGACAATCCGCAGGCGACTTCGCGGGCGATGTTTGCCGCAATGGATCGACCTTTGCGGATCGGTGTTCCGTTTCCGTTTTCAATGCACCGGATGTTGCTGGAAACATGGATGTCCCAAGCCCCCGCATTTTCACCCGATCAGATCGAGATCGTCACCGTGCCGCCGCCGCAAATGGCGCAAGCTGTGCGGGACGGGGCGCTGGATGTGTTTTGCGTGGGCGAACCTTGGGGGTCAGTGGCCATTCAGCAAAGCAACGCGACACTGGTTTTGCCCGGTTCAGCTATTTGGGAATTCGCGCCAGAAAAGGTGCTGGGTGTGCGCAGCGTCTGGGCTGATCAGAACCCACGGGCCTGCCGTGCGATGATCCGCGCTATTTATAAGGCGGCGCATTGGTTGAACGAACCCGACAATACGCCGCTCGCCGTCGAAATTTTGGCCCGCAGCCAGCATCTTGATTTGCCGGACCATGCGATTGATCCAGCGCTGACAGGGCGCATGGTGACGCGGCTGGGGGAGCCTGCAAAGGTCACGGAACGTTTCGTCAATTTCCATGATGGCGCGGCGAATTTTCCTTGGCGCAGTCAGGCGAGTTGGATCGCGGACATTCTGGCGCGTTGGCATGGGTTGGATCACGACACGGCGCGGACAGCGGCACGGGCGTGTTTTCGCAGCGATGTTTATCGCGATGCACTGGGCCCGCAGGGGGTTGATATGCCGGGGGCATCGGAAAAGGTCGAAGGTGCGATGGCGGTCCCGACGACAGTTGCGTCTGCACTGGGTCACATGATTCTTGGACCGGACCGGTTCTTTGATGGCGCTGTTTTCGACTTCGGGTCGCCACAGGCGCTCAAAAAATAGACACTTTCTGCATTGCAGCAAAAACATCCGCCAAATCGATGGCCGGCGCTGGAACATCGGAGCGCAGTCGGGCTTGTTAGTTTCAGGGCAACGATGCCCCCTCCCAGATCGGCGCTGTTGCCGGTCACCGAATTCAGAGCAAAGCCGCTCGATTGTGCATGGACCTCCTCCCCCGTGTGCCAATCGTGCGGTTTTTTGCGTTTCCAAGAACAAGACAGGGACCAACATAATGAACACATTCAAATGGCTCATTGCCACGACTGCCCTTTGTGCCAGCCCCGCGATGGCGGAACTGCTGGACCTCGAAAAGGACGAGCTTACGTTCGGTTTTATCAAGCTGACAGATATGGCACCTTTGGCGGTTGCCTATGAAAACGGATATTTCGAAGACGAAGGCCTATTCGTGACGCTGGAAGCGCAAGCAAACTGGAAAGTTCTGCTGGACGGCGTGATTGACGGGCAGCTTGACGGCGCGCACATGCTGGCAGGCCAGCCTTTGGCGGCTACAATCGGTTACGGCACGCAGGCCAACATCATCACCCCGTTTTCTATGGACTTGAACGGTAACGCGATCACCGTGTCCAACGAAATTTGGGAAGAAATGCGCCCACATGTTCCATTGATGGATGATGGCCGCCCACAGCACCCGATCAGCGCTGCATCGCTCGCGCCGGTTGTTGAGGACTATCAGGACCAGGGCAAACCGTTCAACATGGGCATGGTGTTCCCCGTCTCAACCCACAACTACGAACTGCGCTACTGGTTGGCCGCAGGCGGGATCGAGCCGGGCTATTATTCCCCTGACGATGTAACCGGCCAGATTGGCGCAGATGTGTTTTTGTCTGTGACGCCTCCGCCGCAGATGCCATCTACAATGGAAGCTGGCACAATCTTTGGCTATTGCGTGGGTGAACCGTGGAACCAGCAGGCCGTGTTCAAAGGCATCGGCGTGCCGGTGATTACGGATTATGAGCTGTGGCGCAACAACCCTGAAAAGGTCTTTGGCATCACCGAAGAGTTCGCCGAAGAGAACCCCAACACGACACTGGCGCTGACAAAGGCGTTGATCCGTGCGGCCATTTGGTTGGATGAAAACGAAAATGCCAACCGCGAAGAGGCCGTCGAAATTCTGGCCCGGTCCGAATATGTGGGCGCGGATTACGAAGTGATCGCGAACTCTATGACGGGGACGTTCGAATATGAAAAAGGCGACGTGCGCGAAGTTCCGGATTTCAACGTGTTCTTCCGTTACAACGCCACATATCCGTTCTATTCAGATGCAATCTGGTACCTGACACAGATGCGCCGTTGGGGTCAGATCGCAGAGCCGAAGTCTGACGAATGGTTCATCGAAACCGCGCAATCTGTTTACCGCCCCGACATCTACCTTGAAGCAGCGCGTCTGCTGGTGGACGACGGAATGGCCAACGAAATGGATTTCCCATGGGACAGCGACGGTTTCAAGGAACCAACACCAGCGGGAGATATCATCGATGGTATTGCCTATGATGGCCGTGCCCCGAACGCCTATCTGGAAAGCCTGCCAATTGGCCTGAAGGGCGATCAGATGGCATCCGACCTTTAAGACAAAACACTCGGCCCGCCGTGCAGGTTGCGTGGCGGGCCATTCCCTATTCCTTTTCAGATCATAGGTTCCGACATGACCGCTATTGACCCAAGTTCGCTCGACGCAGAAGCCCGCCGCACCCGCCGTTTCACGCGGATCAACAAAGCTGACGCATGGTTCAAAGTGCTTGGGCTGGCGTGGATCACGCCGATCCTGAAGGCCGCCGCAGGGGATAACCCCCGCGCGCAGGTGTCCGAGATCTGGCGCCTGTTGGGCATTCCACTGCTGGCCATTTGCGTCTTTGTCGCAGGTTGGGCCACCTTGGCGCCCACTGTTCAGACATCTCTTGGGGCGATCCCGGGACCAGTGCAGGTCTGGGAGCAGGCTGTTAACCTCAACGAAGACGCAATCCGCGAGCGTGAAAAAGAAGCCGCATTTTACGTGCGTCAAGATGAACGCAACGCCGAACACATCGCGAACGGTGATGACGATAAAGTCCGCGAACGTATCTATACGGGTAAGCCCACTTATTATCAGCAAATCTGGACGTCGATCAAAACGGTGTTTTTTGGGTTTATGATCGGGGCGGTGATCGCAATTCCTGTAGGTATTTTAGCCGGTTTGTCGATCACGGCAAATGCAGCGATCAATCCAATTATTCAGATTTTCAAACCTGTCAGCCCGCTCGCGTGGTTGCCGATTGTGACAATGGTTGTCTCGGCCGTTTACACCACCAATGACGGTATGTTTTCCAAATCCTTCCTTGTATCGGCCATTACCGTGACGCTGTGTTCGCTTTGGCCCACGTTGATTAATACCGCGCTTGGGGTGTCTTCCATCGACAAAGACTTGGTCAGCGTGTCCAAGGTTTTGAAAATGAACACCTATTCCAAAATCACGAAGCTGGTTCTGCCATCAGCCCTGCCGCTGATCTTTACCGGACTGCGTTTGTCGCTGGGTGTGGGTTGGATGGTTCTTATCGCTGCTGAAATGTTGGCGCAAAACCCCGGTCTTGGGAAATTTGTCTGGGATGAATTCCAGAACGGGTCGTCCCAGTCGCTTGCGAAAATCATGGTCGCTGTGTTCACCATCGGGATCATCGGCTTCTTGCTGGATCGCGTGATGTTCGCCCTGCAATCCATGTTCACCTTCACAGAAAACCGGTAGGCCGATATGAGCATTCTTTCCTTCAAAGACGTCTCCAAAGGCTTCGGCCTAGGAACGGCCCGCATCGATGTTCTTAAGGGGATCAACCTTGAGGTCGAGGATGGTGAATTCGTCGCGATCCTTGGGTTTTCGGGCACGGGCAAATCAACGCTGATGAACCTGATTGCTGGGCTGGAAATGCCCGACATGGGCAGCGTGTCCTTCAAAGGCGCGCCCATCACTGGGCCGGGGCCGGAACGCGGTTTGATTTTTCAAAGCTATTCCTTGATGCCGTGGCTTACGGTCGGTGGCAATGTCGGCTTGGCCGTGGACGCGGTGTTCCCCAAGCTGTCCAAGGCCGAACGCCAAGCCAAGATCGATCACTACGTTGGGATGGTCGGCCTGTCCCACGCCACATCGCGCCGCCCATCGGAACTGTCCGGTGGGATGCGCCAACGCGTGTCGGTCGCCCGGGCATTGGCGATGAATCCTGAAATGTTGCTGCTGGACGAACCCCTGAGCGCGCTGGATGCGTTGACGCGCGCAAACCTTGCCGATGAAATCCTCGATATTTGGGAAACGGACAAAAAGACCTGCATCCTAATCACCAATGATGTGGATGAAGCCATTTTGCTGGCGGACCGGATCATTCCGTTGAACCCTGATGGGACGTTGGCCGATCCTGTGTCGGTCAACATTCCACGCCCACGCGACCGCAGCGCGATGAATGATGACGAGACGTTCAAATCACTGCGTGCCAGCGTGACGAAATATTTGATGGATGTCGGGATCGCCGCGAAGGTCGAAGAGACCCGCCATCTGCCCAAGGTGACGCCTATTCATTCTGTGCCGGCCGCGGTGGCGCAGGCGCAAGCGGGCGGGATTGAAGACAAATACCTGACGTTTTCCAAGCTCGATAAAGTATATCCGACGCCCAAAGGGCCGCTGACGGTCGTTGAAGACTTTGATCTGAAGGTCAACAAAGGCGAATTCATCAGCCTGATCGGGCATTCGGGCTGTGGTAAATCCACGGTGCTGACGATGGCCGCGGGTCTAAACCCGATTTCAAAGGGCGCGATTCGTCTGGATGGGTGGAACGTGGAAGGGGCTGATCCCGAACGTGCCGTTGTGTTTCAATCGCCGAACTTGTTTCCGTGGTTGTCCGCCAAAGAAAACGTCGCCATCGGGGTTGATAAAGTTTACCCCAAAGCATCCCAGCCTGAACGCCAAGACGTCATCGAATATTACCTTGAGCGGGTGGGTTTGGCCGACAGCATGGACAAACAGGCATCGTCAATGTCCAACGGGATGAAGCAGCGTGTTGGCATTGCCCGCGCCTTTGCTTTGTCGCCAAAGTTGCTGCTGCTGGATGAACCGTTTGGGATGCTTGACAGTTTGACCCGTTGGGAGCTGCAAGAGGTTCTGATGGAGGTTTGGTCCCGCACGAAAGTGACTGCCGTGTGCGTGACGCATGATGTGGATGAGGCCATTTTGCTAGCGGATCGTGTTGTCATGATGACCAACGGGCCGCAGGCGACCATCGGTAAAATCACGGATGTGAAACTGCCACGTCCGCGCACCCGCAAGGCCCTGTTGGAACACCCCGACTACTACACGTACCGCGCTGAAATCCTCAACTTCCTTGAGGAGTATGAACACGGCAAGGACCCTAAAACGAAACCCAAACCTATCGCAGCGGAGTAACAAAATGGACGAGAACACAATCACCCTCGTACAGGACAGCTTTGCCAAGGTCGTTCCCATCAAAGAAGCTGCCGCCGAGATTTTCTATGCGGACCTGTTTGAAACCGCACCCGAGGTGAAACCCTATTTTGCCAAGTCCGATATGGACAAGCAGGGTGCGCAGTTGATGGCCACACTTGGCGTGGTGGTGAACGGATTGCGTGATCTGGATAAGATCGTGCCTGTGGCGCAGGAGCTCGCGGTTCGCCACGTGGACTATGGCGTGAAGGCCGAAGATTACGCCAGCGTTGGGGCGTCTTTGATCCGAACTTTGGAAAAGGGTCTGGGCGATGCGTTCACGGCGGACACCCGCGCAGCATGGGTTGGAGCCTATACGACACTATCAGGAGTCATGGTTGCGGCAGCATATCCCGAGGCCGCCCAATGACACAGAAATTGATCATTATTGGCGCGGGGATGGCAACGGGCCGTGCGCTTGAACATCTATTGGACGCGGGCGGGGAATTCGACGTTACGCTGTTCAACGCCGAACCGCGTGGCAACTACAACCGCATCATGTTGTCGCCTGTGCTGGCGGGCGATAAAACATATGACGAAATCGTCATTCATACGGCCGAATGGTACGAAGAGAATGGTGTAAACTGCCGGTTTGGGGAAAAGATCGTCGCAATTGATCGCGTTGCCAAAACGGTGACGGCGGCGAATGGCGATGTGTTGGCGTATGACAAGCTGTTGTTTGGAACAGGATCCAACCCGTTCATGATCCCGTTGCCGGGGCATGATTTGCAGGGCGTGATTGCCTACCGAGATCTGGAAGACACCGAACGTATGATGGGCCTTGGGCCTGACAATAAGGTTGTCGTGATTGGTGGCGGATTGCTGGGCCTTGAAGCCGCAGCAGGTATGGCTGCGCGCGGTGTGGATGTGACCGTTGTTCATATCATGGGGCACCTCATGGAACGCCAGCTTGACGAAGCGGCCGGGTATCTTTTGCGCAAAGCATTGGTGGACAAGGGCATCACCGTGAAGTGTTCTGCCAATTCCAAGGAAATTCTGGGTGAAGACGGCCACGTCAAGGCACTGTTGCTGGATGACGGGACCGAATTGGCGTGCGATCTATTGGTCATGGCCGTGGGCATCCGCCCTAACGTCGCCTTGGCCCAACAGGCCGGATTGGCGACTGGCAAAGGCATCCATGTGGATGATCAGATGCGTACATCGGATAAAAATGTGTTCGCCGTGGGCGAATGTGTGGAACACGACGGTGCGATCTTCGGCCTTGTCGCGCCACTTTATGATCAAGCCAAAGTGGTGGCCAAAACACTGCTGGGTGAAGACGCACAGTTCGTTCAAAAGGAATTGTCGACGAAGCTGAAGGTCACAGGATGTGATCTGTTCAGCGCCGGGGACTTTGCTGATGGTGACGGTCGCGAAGACATCGTGTTCCGTGATCCCGCGCGCGGCGTTTATCGCCGTTTGGTTCTGGAAAATAATGTGGTTGTCGGTGCGGTGATGTATGGAGACACCGCCGACAGCAACTGGTTCTTTGGGTTGATCCGCGACAAGACCGATGTGGTTGATATGCGCGAAACGTTGATCTTTGGGCCTGCGTATCAGGGGGGTGCCCCCTCGGACCCGCTCTCAGCCGTTGCAGCCTTACCGCGTGATGCGGAAATCTGTGGGTGTAACGGCATTTGCAAAGGCGAGATTGAGGATGCAATCACCGCGGGCGCGACTGATCTTGGAGCTGTCAAGGCCACTACCAAAGCCTCTGCATCCTGTGGGACCTGTACCGGATTGGTCGAACAAGTCTTAGCCGTCACTTTGGGCGATGAATTTGTGATCCCCGCTGCCGCATCGATTTGTGGTTGCACGGATATGACCCACGAAGACGTGCGACGCATGATCAAATCCCAATCTCTGAAATCCATGCCAGCAGTCTGGCAGGAATGCGGGTGGAAAACATCCTGTGGGTGCCATGTGTGTCGCCCTGCGTTGAACTATTACCTGCTGGCGGATTGGCCGCTAGAATATACCGATGACCCGCAATCGCGGTTCATTAATGAACGCAAGCACGCAAACATTCAGAAAGACGGCACGTTCAGCGTTGTTCCGCGCATGTGGGGCGGGATCACCACCCCTGATGAATTGCGCGCCATCGCTGATGCCGCCGATAAGTTTGCGGTACCAACCGTCAAGGTCACTGGCGGTCAGCGGATCGATCTTTTGGGCGTTAAGGGCGAAGATTTGCCCGCTATTTGGAAAGACCTCAATGATGCGGGCATGGTGTCGGGCTATGCCTATTCCAAGGGCCTGCGAACCGTGAAAACCTGTGTGGGTACCGATCACTGCCGTTTTGGCACACAGGATTCAACGGGGCTTGGGATTAAGCTGGAAAAGACCCTGCATGGGGCATGGACGCCCCATAAATTGAAACTTGCCGTGTCTGGCTGTCCGCGCAATTGCGCTGAAGCGACCTGCAAGGACATCGGCGTGATCTGTGTGGATTCCGGGTATCAGATTAGCATTGGTGGCGCGGCGGGCATGGACGTGAAGGAAACGGAACTTCTGTGCCAAGTCGATAACGAAGCTGAGGTGATTGATGTGATCAAGGCAGTCACACAGTCCTATCGTGAGAACGCCAAGTATCTCGATCGCATTTACAAATGGATGGCGAAGGTCGGGTTGGATTGGATCACCGAACAGATCATGGATTTGGAAAACCGTGCCGCATTGGTGGACCGTTTCGAAATTTCCCAATCCGTTTATCGGCATGACCCTTGGGCGCAACACGCGAAGACATCTGAAAAATACCAACCGCTTGCTGATCTTACGTTGGAGGCCGCAGAATGAACACCTGGGTCGATATTGCAGCACTTGATGCTGTGCCGCCGCGCGGGGCGCGTTTGGTGAAAACCAAGCATGGCTGCGTCGCGGTCTTTCGCACGGCCGAAGATGAGGTCTTTGCGCTTGATAATGCCTGTCCGCATAAAAATGGGCCACTGGCCGAAGGGATCGTGCATGGCACATCTGTGACATGCCCGTTGCATAACTGGGTTATTTCGCTGGAAACAGGCGCGGTTCAGGGGGCCGATGAAGGCCAGGTTGCAACCTATCCGGCGCGGATCGAGGGTGGGCGCATCTTGTTAGATATAGCGTTCCTAAAGGGGCGGGCCGTCGCATGACACTGACCAAAACAGTCTGCCCTTATTGCGGCGTCGGCTGTGGGGTGTTGGCGGGCCCGGATGGGACGATCAAGGGTGATCCTGACCATCCGGCAAACTTTGGCCGGCTGTGTTCCAAAGGCGCGGCCTTGGGCGAAACCATCGGGCTTGAGGGGCGGTTGTTGCGCCCCCAAATCGGCGGAAAAGATGCAGGTTGGGAAGAAACGATTGATCTGATGGCAGACAGGTTCAGTGCTGCCATTCGTGATCATGGGCCGGACAGTGTTGCGATCTATGCGTCTGGACAAATGCTGATTGAGGATTACTACGTCGCCAACAAGCTGATGAAGGGCTTTGTTGGATCGGCCAATATTGATACGAATTCTCGGCTGTGTATGGCGTCCTCCGTTGCCGGGCACAAACGCGCCTTTGGCACGGATACGGTGCCGGGCACATACGAAGACCTTGAAGAGGCGGATTTGATCGTATTGGTAGGGTCCAACCTTGCGTGGTGCCATCCCGTGTTGCACCAGCGCATTTCCGCTGCCAAAGCCGCGCGACCTGCGATGAAGGTGATCAACGTTGACCCGCGCAAAACCGCCACATCCGAAATTGCGGATCTTCATCTGCGCGTTGCGCCCGATGGGGATGTGGCGCTGTTCAACGGATTGCTGGCCCATTTGGCCGATCGCGATTTGCTTGATCAAGGTTACGTCGACGCGCATGTGAATGGATGCGCGGCGGCGGTGACGCAAGCGCGTTTGGATGATCCCCTCACGAGCGGTTTAACAGCGGATGAATTGGCCGAGTTTTACGCAATGTGGGCAGGAACGCCCAAGGTCGTCACTGTTTATTCGCAGGGGGTCAATCAATCCGCGCATGGCACCGATAAAGTCAACGCGATCCTGAATTGCCACCTTGCGACGGGGCGTATTGGCACGCCGGGCTGTGGGCCATTTTCTGCGACTGGACAGCCCAATGCGATGGGCGGGCGCGAGGTCGGTGGATTGGCCAATATGCTTGCCAATCACCTTGATCTAGAAAACGAAGATCACCGTAACAGCGTGCAGACGTTTTGGAACAGCCCCACCATGGCCAGCCAAGCGGGCCTGAAGGCGGTTGATCTGTTTGACGCTTGCGCGGCAGGCAAGATCAAGGCGCTGTGGATTATTTCAACCAATCCCGCCGTCAGCCTGCCCAACGCAGATGGCGTTGCCGCAGCCATCAAGACGGTGCCATTTGTGGCTGTGTCCGACATCAATGCGCGCACGGATACGGGCGATTTGGCGGATGTGTTGTTGCCCGCTACGGGGTGGGGCGAAAAGGACGGCAGTGTGACCAATTCGGAACGCCGTGTGTCGCGGCAACGCGCGTTTTTGCCTGCCCCGGGGGAAACGCGCCCTGATTGGAATATTATTTGTGATGTGGCGACCCGCATGGGGTTTGGCGACGCCTTTGAGTTCACATCCCCAGCAGAGGTGTTCGCGGAATACGTTGCGCTGTCCGCCGCCACCCGCGATTTTGCCCGCGATCTGGACCTGAGCATTTTTGCCGACGCCGATTATGCCGATCTCATCCCGACCCAATGGCCCCACAACGGCAAACGGTTTTTTGCAGATGGTGGGTTTTACCACCCCGACGGCAAAGCGAAAATGTTGCCGGTTTGCGCGCCTGAGCTGTCACCGCAGGCGGATTTCACGCTGAACACCGGGCGCAACCGCGATCAGTGGCACACCATGTCACGCACAGGCAAAGCGGCGCGACTGGGCGCACATTTGGCGGAACCCTACGTTGAAATCCACCCCGACGATGCCGCTGATTTGGGCGTAATCCATGGCGATCTGGTAAGCCTGAAAAACGGGTTCGGCGGATCGGTATTGCGCGCCCTGATTACGGATCGCACGGCGCAGGGGCAGTTGTTTGCGCCGATGCATTGGACGGGCCAGCGCAGCAGCACTGGCCGGGTGAACACCGTGGCCGCGCCGATCTGCGATCCGGTGTCCGGTCAACCCGCCCTGAAGGACAACAGCGTGACGCCAGCGAAATTCGATGCCTGTTGGTATGGTTTTGCGGCGTCTGTCACCGATTTGCCTGCGACAGGCGATTATGCTGCTGTTTCACGATCCCTAAGCGGCTGGCAGGGCGAATATGCGGGCCTGACCACGCCACCGGATTGGGTAACATTCGCGCGTGATTTGATGGGTCATGAAAAGGCGACAGTGTGCGAGGTTCGTGATGAAAGCGGCCAGCAGACGCGACTTGCGTTTTACTACGATGACTTGCTGATTGGTGTGTTTTTTGCGGCGCCCACGCCTGTCTCATTGGCGCGCAGTCATATCGTATCACTGGTCGGAACCAACGTAGCGCCCTTGCAGGCCTTGGCCGGGCGCAGCGGCGCGGATCAGGTGGACCCCGGACCAACGGTGTGTGCCTGTATGAACGTCGGGCTCAACACGTTGCGCGATGCGATTGCGCAGGGCGCGGGCACGGTGGACGCGCTGGGCGCTGTGACCTGTGCGGGCACAAGTTGCGGATCGTGCAAGCCCGAGTTGGAAAGCCTGTTGGCGCAAATTCATTTACCAATGGCCGCCGAATGACCCTTGCGCCCTATGTCCGCATCGTCGCCCAAGGCAAAGGCCGCGCCCGAGCGCTGACCCAAGCGGAAGCCGAAGAGGCGATGTCGATCATGCTGTCGGGCAACGCCGCGCCGGAGGCCATCGGAGCGATTTTGATGGTTCTGCGTCTGCGCGGGGAAACTGACGCAGAAATTGCAGGATTCACCACCGCGTTGCGCAAGATCACACGACACTTGCCCAAAGCAGACCTTGATTGGCCATGCTATTCGGCGGGGCGCACCCGTGGATCGCCGGTGTTTGTGTTGGCTGCAAAATTGGTGTCGCAGGCCGGTTACAGCGTTTCAATGCACGGCTGGAATTCTCATCAAAGCACGGCGGCCGATATGCGTGGTCTTGCCCATGATCTGGACCTTTTGGGGGAGGGGTTATCCTACACCCCTCTTGAAACACTTAGCCCTGTGGCGTTCGATATGGTGCGTTTGCGCGACACCTTTGGGCTGCGAAGCTGTATCAACACGGTGCTGCGGATGTGGAACCCGTCTGGCGCTGCGGCGTCTGTGCAGGGGGTATTCCATCCGTCTTATCGGGGACTGCAATCGCGCGCGGCGGCATTGATGGGCGACAAGACCCTAACAGTGATCAAGGGCGGTGGCGGAGAATTTGAACGAAATCCTGCCAAAGACATCGCCATTTTCGGTCTGCGCAATGGGGCGGATCTAAACGATACCGCCCCTTCGATTGTCTCAGGCACACGGCGCCTGCACGATCCATCACGGCCCGTAGATATGATTGGGCTGTGGCGGGGGACGCGAGAAGATGCTTTTGCGCAGGCGACGATTGTTGGCACAGCCGCCTTGGCGCTGTGGACAGTTGGGGCGAAGGAGACGCATGACGAGGCGGCTGACATGGCCGCGCGGCTTTGGGCAGGCCGCCATGCACACAAAAGGATTACCGCATGAAGACCTTTCCAATGTTTCTGCAAATGCAGGGCCGTCGCGTTGTTATTGCTGGGGGCGGTGAACAGGCGGCGCAAAAATGTCGCCTGATCCTCAAGACTGAGGCCGCGATCATCGTTCTTGCGCCGTCCCTTGATCCGGAATTGGCTGATCTGCACAAAGCAGGGCGGATTGATTGGATCGATGCGGCGATCACCCCCGCCAGCTTTGGCGATGCGGCGCTTGTGTTTGTCGCGACGGGTTGCCCGGCGGCCGACGCGAGCCTTCACGCGCTGGCCAAAGCAGGCGGCGCGATTGTGAACGTCGTGGACCAACCGGATTTATGTGATGCGATCACACCGTCGATCGTTGATCGATCCCCCGTCGTGGTGGCCATTGGGACAGAAGGCACAGCGCCCGTTTTGGCGCGCCAGATCAAAACCCGCGTTGAACAAATGCTGGAACCGCGCTTGGGCGATTTGGCGGCCCTTGCTGGGCGTCTGCGGGATCGTGCAGCGGCCCGTCTTGGGCCTCGGATGCGGCGGGATTTGTGGCGCTGGGTGTTTGCGGGGGCCGTACGTGAAACCCACGCGCGCGGTGGCGAACGCGAAGCGGCGCGAATGATTAAGGACGCGATTGATACAGCCACCTTTGGTGCAGACCCTGCGGATGTCTCCGGCACCGTTTCGCTGGTTGGGGCAGGGCCGGGCTGTAAGGATTTGATCACCCTGCGCGGGGTGCAACGTCTGCAAGAGGCCGATATTATTTTCTATGACCGCTTGGTTGATCCTGAAATTCTGGATCTTGCGCGCCGAGATGCAGAGCGCGTGTTTGTGGGCAAGGAACCGGGATGTCATCATTGGCCCCAAGACAAGATTTGCGGCGTTCTTGTTTCGGCTGCGCGTCAGGGAAAACGGGTTGTGCGCCTGAAATGTGGGGATCCGGGTGTGTTTTCGCGCGGCGCAGAAGAAGCCGATGCGCTGAACGCCGCTGGTATCAGCTATGAGGTTGTGCCGGGCGTTACCGCTGCCAGCGCGGCATCCGCGTCCCTTGGCGGTTTTATGACCCAGCGCGGCACCTGCGACACATTGGTCTTGGCCACCGGGCGTTCTGAAATGCCGCAAAAGGCACCCGATTGGTTGCACCTACTGCGCCCCGGCACCCGCGTTGCAGTCTATATGGGTGTTGGATCGGCGCCCGACATTGCGGATGCGCTGATGCAAGGTGGATTGGACAACAGCATCGACATCAGCATCGTATCGCGTGCCCAACAGCGCGACCAAACGATTGCGTCGTGCCGCGCGTCGACCTTAATCGATACAATCCAGTGCAACGATATCGCCAATCCGGCCATCTTGTTTCTGACGTGGCCAGACAACAGCACAGGGGTGCAAATGGATCAGGAGTCTGCCCCAAGGCCGATACAAGCGCTGTCACGGGCGTAGAAATATCACGCGCCCAAAATCTGGCACAATTGCATGAGATATGTATCGCCATCTGGCGCGTGGTTGTCCTATAGGGCTGTCACGAGCACAAAAATAAGTTGGGGAACTTCATGCGTCTTACTACATTGCTATGCGCGTTTTTGATCGCGGCGAGCCCATCCTTTGCACAGGATCGCGAAACACTGGGCTACGGGCGCTTGTTTACCAATGATTTCCTTGGGGATACTCAGGATCGCTGGCGCACGGGATCGTATTCTTTTTCCATTGTTCGTGGGTCTGATTGGGGCGGTGATCTGGCATCAACGCCTCGTCCGGTTCTGGAATACCGCCTGCGTTCGGAGATCATTGCTCCGGGGGCCTTGAATGGCGCCGGATCAGATGATCGCGCCTATGTTGGCGCATTGTCTGCGGGGCTTCACACCCATTTTGCCCGTGGTGGCGCAGAGATTTCTACGGGTGTTGATCTGGTGGCGGTCGGCCCACAGACCGGAATTGCAGGCGTGCAAGACTGGTTTCATGATGTGATCAGCGCGCCGAATATTTCCAGTTCCGTGATTGCAAATCAGGTCCCTAATGCGGTCTACCCGACGGCGGTAGCGCAACTGGTTTACCCGGTTCAGATGTCGGGTGACGTCACCCTGCGGCCGTTCATTGAGGCGCAATATGGCGTCGAAGATATCGTGCGCGTCGGCGCAGATGTCACAATCGGACAAGTGTTTGCGGGCGATTTGATGCTGCGCGACAGCACCACAGGACAGTTGTACACAGGCATCGAAGATGACACGGCAGGCACGGGTTTTGTGTTGGGAGCGGATTACGCCGTTGTTGGTGAAAGTGCCTATTTTCCTACTGGTTTCGCCGCGCAATCCCAAGATGAACGGTTCCGCGCACGTGCGGGGGTGCATTGGCGATTTGGGGCAGGGATATCTTATTTCTACGGTGTAACCTACCTAAGCGAGGAAATCGTGGGCCAAGATGAAGGCCAAATTGTTGGATCAGTGAAGCTGAATTTCAACTTCTAAATATATAGTTAACGCTTTCCCTTAAAGTAACTTGATCGAACCGAATCACCTCTGCTACGTCTAGTTGCAGGACCCCGCGCCAAATGACGGGGCCAAACAGAGGCAGAGACAGGCATGAAAACGGGCTTTAGGGGCACGTTCGTCATTTCCTGGTCACAAACGGAACTGGATGGGTTCTGGTCAGCACCGCTTGATCACTTGCGGGTTGGCACGGCGTGGTCGTGGACGGGCGAAGCGGTGCGGGTGGACGGACCCGCGGATATACTTCCACTTGGTGACGCGAAAGGCGAAGCCGACATTCGCAAGCGTGCGGCGATGTCTGTGCGCAGATTGCTGAAAGCGGTTGAGGTGAATACATCGCGGCTGGATCTGGTTGAGGTCGAGCCGACACCATTCGAGCAGAGTTTTACCGTGACGGACGGACGCGACACATGGACTGTGACGCTGATTGAGGGCGCCACACCGGGTGCGCGGTTGTGCATGTTTGTGGGCGAAATCCCGCCCCGCACAACGGATATGTGGATTGTGAACCACACAGTTGAGCTTAAGTCCCGTGATCAGAATGATGATCCAGCGGGGGGTGTGATCTGTTTTACGCCCGGCACAATGATCCGGACCGAAGGGGGGCTAATGCGGGTCGAAGACATCCACGAAGGTGTGAAGGTTCAAACCAAAGACAACGGCTGCCAAAAGGTCCTTTGGACGGGTGCGCGGCGTGTCACGGGCGCGCGACTTTATGCGATGCCCCATCTTTGCCCGATCCGTTTGCGCGCGGGCAGCCTTGATAACGATGTGCCGGATGCCGGGCTGCTGGTCAGCCCTGATCACCGCGTCATGGTTAAAGGTGCGCGCGCACGGGCATTATTTAATACGGATGAAGTTTTGGTGACGGCACGGGATCTGGTGAACGACCAATCCATTTATGTGGATCGGTCCATGCGCGAAGTCCATTATATCCATATGCTGTTGGAAAGCCATGAAGTGGTGTTTGCCAACGGCGTTGAAAGCGAGAGTTTCCATCCTGCCAGTGCGGGTTTGGAAAACCTAGGAGAGGATGACCGCGCGCGTTTGTTCCGACAGGTGCCTGAGATCGAGGCGGACGCGAATGCCTATGGGGCCTATGCGCGCCGCGTTATTTCCACATCTGAAGCAGCGATCCTGCGTCACAATGCGGCGTAACCCTGCCGGCCGTGCGACGCTGTTTGGCTGACGCCAAAGGCGCCCCGCCCGCCGTCCCGTCTGTGTGGTTTCGTTGGTGGGTATGGCGTGGGTTGATTGGCATTTGCGGTGGGAGTTTATTTGCCGAGATGAAGGTCTGGTGTGTTGACTCGTTTTGGACGCGCGCGTAGACGGGCATTTCATTGGTGTTGGTGGTCCCCGTGAGGGGGTGCCTGTCGGGCCTAGGCCAGAGGACAACGCCCTTTTAACAAAGGAGATCAGCCGTGACCAAACGCACGTCTGCCAAGTATAAAATTGATCGCCGGATGGGTGAAAACATCTGGGGTCGTCCAAAATCCCCGGTAAATCGTCGTGAATATGGCCCCGGCCAGCACGGTCAGCGCCGCAAGGGCAAAATGTCCGATTTCGGCATCCAATTGCGTGCCAAGCAGAAGCTCAAGGGCTACTACGGCGACCTGACCGAAAAGCAGTTCCGCCGCATCTA
>CAYOSK010000046.1:0-3950 GCA_964406585.1 uncultured Octadecabacter sp.
TCCAGTCTTCGATCGTTGCGGCGTCCCCGTCGTGTCGATCAAAGTACAGATCGCAGGCCTTGTAATATGCGTCATCGCCGACAAGCCGCTTGAGCATTCCGATGATTTCTGCACCCTTTTCGTAGACCGTAATGGTATAAAAGTTATTGATTTCTATAAAGCTTTCTGGCCGAACCGGGTGGGCAAGGGGGCCGCTGTCTTCGCGAAATTGGCGTGATCGCAACACGATCGCATCTTCAATACGTTTGACCGCGTGGCTGCCCTGATCACCGGTATACTGTTGATCGCGGAAAACGGTCAGGCCTTCTTTCAGGCACAGTTGGAACCAATCACGGCAGGTGATCCGGTTTCCCGTCCAGTTGTGGAAATATTCGTGGGCGATAATCGCATCAATCCGTTCGAAATTTGCATCGGTGCTGGTTTCAGGTGATGCCAAAACGCAGCTTGAATTGAATACGTTAAGGCCTTTGTTTTCCATCGCGCCCATATTGAAATCGTCCACCGCCACGATGTTAAAGATGTCGAGATCGTATTCACGCCCGTAGACGTCTTCGTCCCACTTCATGGACCGTTTCAGGGCGTCCATCCCAAACGCGCATTTGTCTTCATCCGGCCCCGGGCGTACGTAGATGTTCAGTTTTACGTCCTTGCCCGACATTGTCGTGAACGCGCCGGGATGTGCGACCAGATCACCCGCGACCAGCGCAAACAAATAAGAGGGTTTGGGCCACGGATCATGCCATTCAGCCCAACCGTCGCCCGATGCAGATGGGTTGCCATTGGACAAAAGCACCGGCACGTCGCCTTCGATGCGGGTGGTGAAAACCGCCATTACATCCGGGCGGTCAGGATAATAGGTAATCTTGCGAAACCCTTCGGCTTCGCACTGGGTGCAATACATGCCGTTGGACATGTACAATCCCTCAAGTGCGGTGTTGTTTGCTGGGTCAATTTCAACCTCGCATTCCCACACGAAGGGCGCGTTCGGTGTCTCGCAGGTCAAGCCATCGCTGCTGAGGGTGGGCGTTACCGCGACACCGTCAATCTTGGCGCTGATCAGCGCAAGGTCCTGACCATGAAGGAAAAATGGCCCCGGAAAATCGACATTCGGGGCAAACGTGATCCGCGATAGCACCCGGGTGGCGCTGGCCGACAACTGGAATGTCAAATGCACGTCCAGCACCTCATAGGCAAACGGGCGATAGTCCTTGAGGTGGATTGTCTGGGGGGCTGCGTCTTTCATCGAATTCTCCGGTAAGGGTTCTGAAAAACCTACGCCGACGGGCACTGGGCAACAAGGGCAGGCGACCTATGTTCCGCTTATGCATTTGGTTTGGTTCAAACGGGATTTGCGTGTTCAGGATCACGCGGGGTTGGCTGCGGTGCCTGCGGGCGCCCCCATGATCGCAATCTATGTCGTTGAACCGGATTACTGGGCTTTGCCTGACACCAGCGGGCGCCAGTGGGCGTTTGTGCGCGATAGTTTGGCGGGACTGGAGTGCGATCTTTCACAGCTTGGTGTGTCATTGGTTGTTCGTGTTGGCGATGTCATCGATGTTTTTGAACACTTGCGGGTGCGGTATGGGGTCACCGATGTGGTCGCCCACGAAGAAACAGGCAATGCTTGGACATTTGCACGCGATCGACGCGTGTCGCATTGGGCGCGCGGGCAAGGGGTTCGGTTTGTGGAATTCGCAGGATCTGGGGTCGTGCGCCGTCTCGGGTCCCGCGATGGTTGGGCGCGGGCGCGTGACGCGCATGTTTTTGGTGCCACGGTGCCTGCGCCGACAGGATTGACTGGTCCGGCCATTGCGTCGGACCCTATGCCCGACGGCCCGCATGATACATGCCCGGGCCAACAGCGGGGAGGGCGGGGCGAAGCGATTTCGCTTCTGAACAGTTTTCTCGGGGAACGCGGCCGCGACTATCGTCGGGCAATGTCATCCCCGTTGGATGCAGAATGGGCCTGTTCGCGCCTGTCGCCCCACATAGCAGTTGGAACGATCAGCGTGCGTGACGTCGTAAGGGCAGCTGCGGTTCGTCAAAACGAAACCACTGACGCTACGTGGCGAAAATCGCTGAAGTCTTTTCAGTCTCGGCTGGCATGGCGTGACCATTTTATTCAAAAAATTGAAGATCAGCCGTCTTTGGAAACCCGTTGTTTGCACAGCGCCTATGAGGGTATGCGCGGAGATGACCCAACGTTACGGTTGGCATGGGAAAACGGGGAAACGGGATTGCCGTTTGTAGATGCCTGTATGCGAAGCCTTCGCGCGACCGGCTGGTTGAACTTTAGGATGCGATCTATGCTGATGGCTGTCGCGTCTTATCATCTTTGGCTGGATTGGCGCGCAACCGGCCCGCATTTGGCCCGCATGTTTACCGACTACGAGCCCGGCATTCACTGGAGCCAAGTTCAAATGCAGTCCGGCACAACCGGCATGAACACAGTGCGAATATATAATCCAGTTAAGCAAGGATATGACCAAGACCCGAAAGGCATTTTTACGCGCCGCTGGTTGCCGGAGCTAGAGCCCGTGCCAGATCAATACATCCATGAACCATGGTTATGGGACGGGGCGCAAACGCTGGCTTATCCGCGCCCCATTGTTGACGTGAAAGCGTCTGCGGCGTTGGCGCGTGATCGGATTTGGGCGGTGCGTAAACGGAATGATTTCCGACACGAAGCATCGCGTATCATTGAAAAACACGCGTCCCGCAAAGATCGCGCTGGGCGGTTTGTTAATGACCGCGCATCCAGAAAAACATCGCGCAATGCCGATAAAAATCAACTGAGTTTTGATCTGTAATATGCCAAAAAACATCAAGAAATCTAATTTGCCTACGAAGATTTGTGTCACCTGTGGACTGCCGTTCACATGGCGCAAAAAGTGGGCGAAAGTTTGGGATGATGTTCGCTATTGTTCGAACCGCTGCCGCAGAATGAAATAAAGCCTGCGATTTTCTGATTGTCTGACTGCAAATTCGCCTTTGGGTTTGTTGCCTATCGGAAACTTCTGCCCTACATCGTGAACAACACCCGTACACTGTGGCATACCAAAGGAACACCAGATGACTGAAAGAGTTGAACGCGCAGGCCTAAACGTGGCGACACAATTGGCTGAGTTCATTGAAGATCATGCCTTGGTTGGAACCGGCGTTGATCGGGATGCGTTTTGGCAAGGGTTTTCGGACTTAATTCATGACTTTGGTCCTAACAATGCAGCGCTACTGGACGAACGCGAAACCATTCAAAGCCAGATCGATGATTGGCACAAAGCGCATGCTGGGGCTGCGTTTGACGAAGCGGCCTACAACACCTTTTTGCGCGACATCGGGTATGTTGTGCCAGAGGGGGCTGATTTTTCGATTGATACCGCAAATGTGGATCCCGAAATCGCCAGCGTCCCCGGCCCGCAGTTGGTCGTGCCAATCACCAACGCGCGCTTTGCGTTGAATGCAGCCAATGCGCGATGGGGCAGCCTTTATGACGGATTGTATGGCACGGATGCTATGGGGCGGCTGCCCAAGGGCAGCGGATATGATCGTGGCCACGGATCACGGGTTGTTGCACGCACCCGTGTGTTCTTGGATGATACTTTCCCAATTGCGGGTGCATCCCACGGCGATGTGCAGCGTTATACTGTTGAGGGTGGCGCATTGTTGGTGGATGACAAGCCGCTCATTCAGCCTGAACAATTTGTCGGCTACACGGGCAACCCAAAGGCGCCTGATGCGGTCGTGTTGAAAAACAATGGGTTGCACGTTGAACTGGTGTTTGATCGCGCCCATCCGATTGGATCGCGCGACCGAGCGCTCTTGGCGGATGTGCGTTTGGAATCCGCAGTGTCCGCAATTATGGACTGCGAAGATTCCGTCGCCTGTGTGGACGCAGAAGACAAGGTGCTTGCCTATACCAACTGGCTTGGACTGATGCGCGGTGATCTTGC
>CAYOSK010000046.1:3960-17685 GCA_964406585.1 uncultured Octadecabacter sp.
GTGAATGTAACTGGGTTGGTGCGCCATGGTTGATCTTGCGGCATCGTTCGAAAAGGGCGGTAAAACGATGACTCGTCGCCTGAACGATGATCGTGTTTACACAGCACCAGATGGTGGCACCTTGACCCTGAAGGGGCGGGCATTGTTGTGGATCCGCAATGTTGGCCATCTGATGACGAACCCCGCCATTCTGGATCGCAATGGCGATGAGGCCTTTGAGGGCCTAATGGACGCGATGATCACAACATTGATCGCCAAGCACGACCTCGCCCGCGAGAGCGGTAATTCGGTCCACGGTTCTGTTTATATCGTGAAGCCGAAGATGCATGGCCCTGCCGAAGTTGCCTTTACCGATAGTATTTTTTCCCATGTAGAACAGACGCTTGGTTTGCCTGCCAATACGATCAAGGTTGGCATCATGGATGAAGAACGCCGCACGTCCGCCAATCTCAAAGAATGTATTCGCGCAGCGAAATCACGTGTTGCCTTTATCAACACCGGTTTTCTGGACCGCACAGGCGATGAAATTCACACCTCAATGGAGGCTGGCCCGTTCAGTCGCAAGGATTTCATCAAGCGAAAAGGTTGGATCACGGCCTATGAAAACCAGAATGTCGATATTGGATTGGAATGCGGTCTGTCTGGAAAGGCGCAAATCGGCAAAGGCATGTGGGCGATGCCTGATGCTATGGCGGCGATGATTGAACAAAAGATCGATCATCCCAAATCAGGGGCGAATTGCGCGTGGGTGCCATCCCCAACCGCGGCGACGTTACACGCGATGCACTATCACAAGGTCGATGTGTTTGCGGTGCAGGACCAACTGAAAAAGGGGGGCCGCCGTGGCTATCTGCCCGCGTTGTTGGATATTCCACTGGCGAAGTATCGCGGTTGGACCCAAGACCAGATCACCCGCGAGGTTGAAAACAACGCCCAAGGCATTCTTGGCTATGTTGTGCGTTGGATTGATCAAGGCGTGGGCTGTTCCAAAGTGCCAGACATGAACAATGTCGGCCTGATGGAAGACCGCGCAACCTGCCGGATTTCTGCGCAGCATATTGCAAACTGGTTGCACCACGGTGTTGTCACTGAGTCCGATGTTATGGATACCATGCGTAAAATGGCGGCTGTGGTGGATGGCCAGAACGAAGACGATCCAAGCTATCGCCCGATGTCACCCGATTTTACAGGTATCGCGTTTCAGGCGGCGTGTGATTTGGTGTTGCGCGGCCGTGAACAGCCGTCGGGGTATACCGAACCCGTTTTACACCGCCGCCGGCTTGAACTTAAATCCCAGCGAAACAGCTGATCTGACCAAAGGACCAAAAGATGCCAGAAATAAATATTGCCCGCGCCCGCACGCTGATCCGCAAAGCCATGCTAAAGGGCCGTGAATTGGACCTAAAACCGCTGTCGGTGGTGGTTTTGGATGCTGGTGGCCATGTCAAAGCATTTGAACGCGAAGACGGCGCATCGCCGGGTCGTTTCGCGATTGCACAAGGCAAAGCCTACGGGGCCATCATGCTGGGAATGGCCGGAACCGCGCAGATGGCACGGGCCGAACAGCAGGCCTATTTTATGGGCGCTGTGAATGGGTTGTTTGGCGGACAGGTTGTGCCTGTACCGGGGGGCGTATTGGTCCGCGACAAACGCGGCGCCATTATTGGGGCCGTGGGCGTGACGGGTGATACGTCTGACAATGACGCTATTTGTGCCGTTGCAGGCATCGAAGCGGCCAAATTTGAGGCGGAAATCTAAAGTTCTCATGACGCAAAGGTAAGTTGTGTTGAATTTGCCGTGTATCTGCCTTTGAAATTAACCCTTCGCTTGTTAAGCTGATAGGCGAAGGGAATTCAAATGCGTAAACCAGTTGTTGGAATTGTTGGAAATTTCTATCTGATCAATGATGAGTATCCGGCCCATTGTGCGGGTGCGATGAATTCCGAAGCGATCGCGCATGTGTCCGGTGCGCTCCCCCTGATTGTTCCCACCGATCCCAAGCTGATTGATATTGATCATCTGATGGATGTTTGTGACGGGTTTTTGTTTACCGGGGGGCGGCCCAACGTCCACCCCGAAGAATATGGTCATGTTCCAACCCCAGCCTATGGTGATTTTGACCGAGATCGCGATGCCGTGGCGATTTCTTTGATCCGCAAATGTGTAAAGCGTGGCCAGCCAATCCTTGGCGTCTGTCGAGGATTTCAGGAAGTCGCGGTCGCGATGGGGTGCACGCTTCACCCCGAAATTCGCGATATTCCGGGACGGGACAATCACCGTATGCCGCCGGACGGTACGCTGGATGAAAAATTCGAAATGCGCCATGTGGTGACATTGAACGAAGGGGGGCCATTTCACAGGATGTGGGGCAAAACCGACGTTCTTACGAATTCCCTGCATGGGCAGGGCATCCTAGAGGCGAGCGAGCGAATTGTCATCGATGGCCGTGCCCCCGATGGCACCCCTGAGGCGATCTACGTCAAGGATGCACCGGGCTTTACCATGTCAGTACAGTGGCATCCCGAATATCAGGCGGACATTGATCCGGTGTCGCGCCCACTGTTCGAAGCATTTGGGGTGGCCGCAGGTAATTGGGCCAATGGCGAACGCCCGATGCTCAAGAGCGCCTAGGCGCCGATTGCCCGTGCGGCATTTCGCACAACGTCCGTACCATTCGCACGGCAATAGCTGGCCAAGTCTGTTGAAATTGCGCTCGTTGATGGTGGTTGCGTTGATGCGCCAGATAGAATGCGCGCGCGGGCCTGTCCGGTGGCCCATTCTGTCGCCGCCGTCAAAGCGTTCGGATTAGACAAAGCCGAACACGGGATTGCACCGGGATCCATGGGAACAACGAAAGGGGCGGCTTGCGACGCGGGTGTTTCCGTTTGAGTTGGGGACTGCCCCATGCAGGCTGTTAGCGCGATGCAGGGCAGGGTGATTAGAATTTTGCGCATGTGCGGCCTCGTGTATTTGCAAGGCCAAGCGATTGCAGGCCAGTGTTCACGATAAACACTGGCCTGCAATTGATGATCAATCAAGCGCGGGTTTACACCCTGATGAGTTTCGCCTCGTGTTGTTTCAGGCAACGGCGCGCGGTGGCGCCATAGGCCCGTGGGTCCACACGCAGTTCAGGGAAGATCGCGAACAACTCTTCGCGGGCTTCGTCTGTGACCGCGCTGAAACCGATATCACCGGGGTGGAAGCTTTCTGTGGCCGCCCCTTCGGCAAAGATGATCTCATGGTGATCAAACAACATGTGAACATACGTCACTGTCGGTGCTTCAACCTGCGTTACATCAAGGCCATCGATAAGGTGCTTGGCGGACACAAGCACTTCGCTTTCACCAAACAACAGTTCGGCGCGGTAACCTTGGAACAACACGCGGTGTTGCGGGGATACGATCAAATCGCGATCCTGTCCGGCAAGTACGTTCTTGCTGATGCGCACTGGCGCGAACCGTTCAACGGCGGGAACTGTGCGTCCTTCGATCCAGCGAATTGGTTGTAAGCCATGATCGCGTGTCACAACCAGATCACCGACCTCAAGGTCTTCGACGTTGACCAACCCAAGCGGAGTCGCAATGCGGGTTTGCGGTGTGAAACAAATGATGTTTTCGATCTCAGAGAAGTTCAGGATCGTTCCGTCATTTAGTGTCACAGAACCGGAATAGCTGCCGGTTCCATCGTCAACGAATGTGTCGATAATGGCGGACGTCAGAGGTGCGATACCGCCCAATTGCAACGTATCACCGCCAGTTTCGTCACCCGCGCCGCCATCGATGGTAATTGTACCGTTCGTGGGCTCACCAAGATCTTCGAGGACAAAGACATCGTCGCCCTGACCACCAAAGGCGCTGTCGCCTTCCGCGATGATCAGCGTATCGTTTCCAGTCCCGCCAAAGATCGTATCGGCGCCGGCCCCACCTTCGAGGGTGTCATCCCCTTCGAACCCGGTGATCGAGTCGTCACCACGACCACCAATAACCGAGTCATCGCCAGCGTAGGTTAGGATGTCCATGCCGGACGTGTCGTTGCTTATATCAACTGTGTCGTTGCCCGAGTCAGTTTGGATGATCTCGATTTCCGAGAACGTAACTGACGTGGTGCCTTGCGTCATGACGCCAGCTTCGTCGCCCGTCGATACGACTGTGACGTCTGTATCGGAGTTGGTGTTCAGAATGTCGCCATTCGTTTCACCTGTTTCGCCGCCGACGATCGTATTGGTGCCATCTGCATCATCGAATTGGAAGACATCGTTGCCGGCGCCGCCAAAGGCCGTGTCGGTCCCATCACCCGATGTCAGACTATCGTTTCCGTCGCCACCATAGAGCGTATCGTCACCCGATCCGGCGTTGATAAGGTCGTTGCCGTCGCCGCCAAAGGCGGTGTCGTTTCCGGTACCTGCAATAATTCGGTCGTTGTCTTCTTCGGCGTAGATTTCATCATTGCCAGCACCGGCATTGATCGTATCGTTCCCAGCACCCGCTTCGATGAGATCGTCATCGCCGCTGTCACCGGGCAAGATTGCATCGCCGCCATCGACAACATCGCCGTCGGGATCGCCTGTGTAGCTTGCGTCAATCGTATCGGCGCCCGAAGTGCCAGATACTGTGCCGTCAGGCAAAGGAATGCCGACCGCGTTCAACCAGAATGGATCATCCGCCTGTGCCGGCGTGATGCCAATCAGGGTGACGCTTTCGTTGTTTGGGAACGTCAGAACCGCATTGCCCGATCCATCATCCGTGACGGTTACATCGTTGGTATTTACGGGGTCCGTGCCGTCGGTCAGCAGGGTGACGTCAAACGTATCTATGCCCGTAAAGGTGCCGTCGCCAACCGGTGTCGGGGCATCGAAGTTCGTGATCGTGTCAGATCCGAAGTCATCCTGAAGGATGATGACATCCGCGTCACCATCAGGCGCGCCAAGTCCATTTTCGCCAAGGTTGATCGTATCGTCGCCTTCGCCCGCATCAATCGTGTCAGCGCCGGATCCAAGATCAATGTTCTCGTCGCCGGTTGACCCTGTGACAGAGTCGTCCCCGGAGCCCAAAAGGATCGTTTCGATTTCTTCAAATGACGCGGTGTTAACGCCGTCGGTCAAAGTGCCTGCTTCTGGATTGGTCGGCTGAACCGTTGACAAATCAACGATCAGATCAGCCGTCACATCAGACGCATCAAGGGTATCGCCGGACGTTTCGCCGGTTTCTCCGCCCGAGATCGTGTCGTTGCCAAACCCATCTTGCAGGGCAATCGTGTCGTCACCGCTGGCGCCGTCCATAACGTCGTCGCCAGAACCGCCAGTGATCGTATCGTCACCCGCGCCTGTTTCGATCGACATGCCGGAACTATCCGCGGAAATATCCACGACATCGTCACCGCCTTCGGTTTCCAGCCGTTCGATTTCGCTGAAGGTCGCGACATTGACGCCATCTGTCAGTGTGCCGGATTCGTCTCCGGTTGCGGTTATGGTGACGTCACCATTTTGGGTTGATCGCATCAGGTCATCGTCAACGCCGGTTTCGCCGCCTTCAATAACGTCGGTGCCAAAGCCTTCTTCTTGCACGAAGATATCTGCGCCCGCGCCGCCATAAAGGCTGTCGTTGTCAACGCCACCGTTCATGATGTCGTCGTCCGCGCCGCCATAGATCGTGTCTGACCCGTCAAAGCCAAACATCAAATCTTCGCCGGCTTCACCGAACACGGTGTCGTCGCCTGATCCAGCAGTTACAAAATCATCGCCGGTCCCGGCATAGATTTCGTCATCACCCGTGTTGGCCAAGATCGAGTCATTGCCAGCGCCTGCTTCGATCAGATCGTCGTTGCCAGTGTCGCCCACCAAGATCGCGTCATTGCCATCAACCACGTCGCCATCCGGATCGCCGTTGTAGCTGTTGTTGATGGTGTCGTCGCCTGCGGTGCCGCTTACGGTGCCATCGCGATCCGAAACGATCACGTTTTCTATGTTTGTGAACGTCAGGGAGCCGCCGCCGTTGAAGTAAACGGTGCCATTTTCTGTGTTCGTTGCGTAATCGATGTAATCAACGTCAGATACGATCAGAGTATCATTGTCATCGCCGGTTTCTGACCCGTCGATAACATCGCCCGCGCCGCCGTAGATCACATCAGCATCTGCGCCACCAATCAGCAGGTCGGCCCCGGAGCCGCCGGTGATCGTATCATCGCCGTCGTCACCGCTGAGAGTTTGATCCGAAGACGAGGCCGTCGCATCAATCGTATCATCGAAATCCGTACCAGTTACGGATTCGATTTCCGTAAATGAACCTGTTGATGTGCTGCCATCAAAGTCGAAGGTCGCGGCTTCGTCGCCTGTAAACGTGACGTCGACGCCTTGAAGGCTGGTGTCTTCAAAGAAGCGAACTTCGTCGTTGTCGCCGTTCCCGACATCTTCGCCACCTTCAATGACGTTGGTGTCTGCAAATTCCTGAACATGAATCAGGTCATCGCCTTGGCCGCCAAAGATGTCGTTGTTGTCGTATTGACCGTCCAACAAATCGTTGTCCGCACCGCCGTAAAGCGTTGAGTCCCCTAGCGAACCATAGGCGGTATCTGCGCCTGCGCCGCCGAACACGGTGTCGGTTCCATTTCCGACGTTGATCAGATCATCGCCGTCGCCACCGAACACGGTGTCATCACCGATTCCGCCGCGCACGCTGTCATCGCCTGTGCCTGCATAAATTTCGTCGTTTCCGTCGCCAGCAAGCACAGTGTCATTGCCCGCACCTGCTTCGATTAGGTCATCATCACCGCTGTCGCCGACTAGGATTGCGTCATTGTTGTCCACTATGTCGCCATCAGGATCGCCGACATAGCTGCCGTCGATGGTATCGTTCCCTGCGGTCCCGCTAACGGTGCCATCACGATCCGAAACAACAACGTTTTCGATGTTGGTAAACGTCAGACTGCCGCCGCCGTTAAAATAGACCGTGCCGTTTTCAGGGTTGGTCGCGTAGTCAATATAATCAACGTCGGACACGATTAGCGTATCGTTGTCCACGCCGGACTCCGAACCGTCAATGACATCGCCCACGCCGCCATAAATGACATCTTGGTCCGCGCCACCGGTTATTGTGTCGGCTCCGTCGCCACCTGTGAGTGTGTCTTGGCCGTTGCCACCAAACAGCGTGTCGTCGCCCGCGCCACCAAAGACCGTATCGTTGTCGTTGCCGCCAAACAGCTCATCGTTGTTGTCGCCGCCATCAATGCTGTCGTTGCCATCGTCGCCATATATAACGTCATTTCCCGAGCCGCCCGACAACGTATCATCGCCGCCGTTTGCGTTCAGCGTGTCGTTGCCGGTTCCGCCGATGAAACTGTCATCGCCAGATCCGCCAGTCAGAACATCATCACCAGCGTCACCATCAACAGTGGACCCGCCCGTCGCGGCGGTGCCATCAAAGGTGTCATTTGATGTCGTCAGGTTGAACTGTTCGATTTCAGAAAACGTGCCGCTGCCAGTTTGCGTAGGGAATGAATAGGACCCAGCTTCGTCACCTGTCATGGTGATAGCGACACCCTCTGGGCCGACGAGATCGATAAAGTTCAAAGTATCGACGTCACCGCCACCAACGTCTTCTCCACCCTCGATCGAGTCGGTGCCAGCTTGGGCGTTGATGGTGATAGAGTCATCGCCTGTGCCACCAAAAACGGTGTCGTTTCCAGCGCCACCGCTGATCGTGTCATTTCCAGCACCGCCATCCAGGGTGTCGCCGGCACCGGCGAAACCGCCCGCGGCCATGGTGTCATTGCCATCGCCGCCGTACACTTCGTCAGATCCGATTGACGCACCGATGGTGTCGTCACCTGTGCCACCGTAGACCGTATCATCGCCAGCACCGGAGTTAATTCTGTCGTCCCCGGCACCACCGTCCAGCGTGCTGTTGGCGATCCCCCCATCTTGGATAAGGTCATTTCCTTCGCCGCCGTAAACTTCGTCGTTTCCGTCACCAGAGAAAATATTGTCGTTGCCGCCGTACCCGTAAATCAGGTCATCATCGCCCGTGTCGCCTGGCAGAATGGCATCGTTGTTGTCGACCATGTCGCCATCCGGATCGCCGGTATAGCTGGCATTGATTGAATCATCGCCACTGGTGCCTTCAACCGTACCATCCGGACCCGGGATACCCGCCGCGATCAACCACTGCGGATTGTCGGCAACCGCTGGGTCGATTCCAATCAATGTAACGCTTTCATTGTTTGGGAAGGTCAAAACGGCGTTGCCGCTACCATCATCTGTCACAGTGACGTCAAACACATCAACCGGATCAACGCCGTCCGTCAGGTTGGTGACATCGAACGTGTCTATGCCCGTGAATGTGCCATCACCGTTAGGAGTAGGGGCATCGAATTCTCGAATAGTGTCGTTCCCAGACCCGTCCTGCAAAACAATAACGTCGGCATCGCCGTCCGGTGTTCCTGAGCCATTCGCCAAATCGATTGTATCATCGCCTGCGCCTGCATCTATCGTATCTGCGCCGCTACCAGCTTCGATGTTGTCGTTGCCGTCACCACCGATAATGCTGTCAGCCCCTTCATTGGCATCAATAGAGACCCCCGAATTATCAGCCGACATATCGAAGGTGTCGTCGTAGAATGTGCCATCGATTTCTTCGATTTCGGAATAAGAGCCCGCACCAGCTGTCCCGTCGAAATCGTACGTCCCGGCTTCGGCGCCGGTTGCGGTTACTGTCACGCCGGAATTGGCTGTGTTTTGGTCAAGATCAAGAACATCGACGTCCAACAGGTTGCCATCTTCGCCGCCAACAATCACGTCCGCGCCATCAGCGTCGTCGATTTCGAACTCGTCATTGCCAAAGCCGCCAAATAGGCTGTCGCTGCCTCCGCCATCGGTAATGAAATCGTCGCCGTCGCCGCCATAGACAGAATCGTTGCCCGCGCCACCATCTAAGGAATCGTCGCCACCATTGCCTTCGATGTAATCGTCACCCAATCCACCGTCGATCGTGTCGTTGCCTTCATCCGCGGCGGGCAATGCTGTGGTATCAAAATGAATATCAGTGACCCAAAGGGCCTGACCGCCGGTATCCCCGTTGTCATAGATGATTTCGATTTCATGAACTGGACCAGCGATTGTCACCAAAACGGAACCCGCAGCATCCGACGCGGATTCAGATGTTGTACCGGCCGTGATTGTGTTGCCAGAAACTGTATCATCTGCGGCTGTACCCGTCACGGATGCCGGCGTCAGGACAACAGTGACCGGATTACCGTCGGCGTCAAACGCATTAACCGTGACGATATCTTGCCATGAGTTCGAATCGATGTCGTTGATACGGAACTGGACGTTTTCAACTTCGTCGGACAGGCCCGTATCCAGGTTGGGATCAAACGTAATTGCCGCCGTGGCAGTCGCGCCGCCACCGCCGGTTAGGATCAGTGCGGAATTTGCCGCGAACGGTTCGCCTGTTTCGGTGTACTGGGCCGTATTGCTGACCTCCATGCGGTCCGCGTTGCCGTCGTTCGTAACTTCGACAGACACGCTGACACCACCAGTATTCTGCGTGAACGAGCCGTTCAGATTGGTGCCCGCAGCGCCTTCGTCTGTCCAGTTCAGCGCCTCAGCGCCTGTGACTGCGACATCGTCGGTGTCACCGATCAAAACATCGCTGCCATCACCGCCCAAGATGCTGTCGTCACCTGCATTGCCTTCAATCGTGTCTGCGCCGTCACCACCATCAATGGTGTCCGTGCCAGAGCCGCCAGAGACAACGTCGTTGCCTGCGCCCGCAGAAATGCTGTCGTTGCCGGATTCACCAAGGATGGTGTCAGCAGTCGTGCCACTGTCGGTAATGACGTCGTCGCCGGATCCGCCGCGGATGAAATCAATGCCCGCACCGCCTTCGACTGTATCGGATCCCGATCCTGCATAGACGGTGTCTGCGCCAGCACCCGCATCAATCGAATCGTTGCCGGATCCGCCATACACCACGTCGTTGTTGTCGCCGGTATCAATGACATCGGCCCCGCCGCCGCCATAGGCGGTGTCATTGCCTGCGCCGGTCGTTAGGGTGTCGTTGCCCCTTTCACCAAAGACGACATCGTCGCCGGCACCTGAATAAACCGTGTCGTTGCCGTCATCAGCGTAAATCGTGTCATTTGCCGCAGAGACGCTGTCGCCATCTAAGTCGGTGTAACTGCCGTCGATAATGTCATCACCTGCCGAACCTGAAACCGTGCCGTCAGGCGTTGGCACAGCGGTGACGGAGGCGGTGCCGGACGTAATGAAGTAGGTATCCGGAATAAAGTAGGTGTTGCCATCGGTGCCAAGGTAAAAGACGCCGGTGTCGTTAATATTATTATAGCTTTGGCCGTTGTTTTGATAAACGCCGCTCCATGTCCATTGGCCATTGCCAATAGGGGCATTGATATCAAACGTCGATTGCGTTCCGGAAATAGCATCACCCACATCGAGGTTGCCGTTTCCAAGTGTCACCAAATAACCAGTCGCCATACTACTCTACCTTGCTCTTTATTTTTTCGTGTCGTTGTTCGGGCTTGGCCTTACGCAACGGTCGGTTTTCATTCCCTTGCGTCACTACGAGGCCAATTCGGCACAAATGGGATGATTGATGCGAAAACAGCCCCCAATCGAGGTCATATCGGGGCAGGTCGCCCTTGATCTGCCTCATTCGCTGGCAAAAGACACAAAAGAGCCTTGCTTCGCTCTAGGGGTGTGGGGCTTGCGCGTTGCGGTTGAGGCAGAACACGATCACGTGCAGTCGCTGGATACAGGCGGCGGCCTGTGCCAGTCTTGCGCCATGAAATGGATCGATATCCCCCCCGTTTGGCTCGGACTTGCATTGCTGGTTTCATATTGGATCGGGCAATTGCACCTTTTCGGGATCAGCGTTTCGCATCCCATAACTGAGGCAATGTCTGTCTTAACCATTGGCGTGGCACTGGTCTTGATGGTTCTGGCGGTGGTGCAAATGTACCGCCACAAAACAACCGTGATCCCGCATCTGGAGGCGGACAATCTGGTTCAGTCCGGGATTTTTGGGTACACCCGCAATCCGATCTATTTAGGTGATGTCGTGATTTTGGCGGGGTTCATTTTACGTTGGGATGCGGTTTTGGCTTTGCCGCTTGTGCCGGTTCTGTTTTGGGTGTTGCAAACGCGTTTTATCCTTGGCGAGGAAGACAGGCTTCGGCGCAAATTTCCGCAGGCATTTGAGAGTTATGCCGCCACGACGCGACGTTGGTTGTAACGTTAGCGCAAGCATACCAATGCATACCGGACTTTGCCTTGTGAATCGGCGCATCGGGCTGTAACGACCTTTCTAATTTAGAAATTCTAAGGGGGGACGACCATGAAAATCGGTACGCCAAAGGAACTGTTTGAGGGTGAAAACCGCGTCGCGATGACGCCGGCATCCGCGCTTGAACTTCAAAAACTTGGATACGACTGTGTGGTCGAAACCAAAGCTGGCGAAGCAGCTGGTTTTTCTGACGCAGCCTACAAAGACGCAGGGGTCGAGGTTGTCAAAACCGCTGCGGCATTGTGGAAGGCGGCGGATATTGTCGCCAAAGTGCGCGTTCCGGATGACGCGGAAATGAAACGTTTGCAGGCGGATCAGACGCTGATTTCGTTCTTTAGCCCTGTCGCCGACGAGGCCAAAATGCAGGCAGCCGCCAAAAAGGGCGCGACTGTCGTTGCAATGGAAATGATCCCGCGCATTTCACGCGCTCAGAAAATGGACGCATTGTCGTCTATGGCGAATATCGCAGGCTACCGCGCTGTTATTGAAGCGGGTAATAATTTTCCGCGCTTTTTTACGGGCCAGATTACGGCGGCGGGTAAAGTTCCCCCAGCGAAGGTTCTTGTTGTTGGGGCAGGGGTTGCCGGTTTGGCAGCGATTGGCACATCAACGTCCCTAGGCGCCATTACATATGCATTCGATGTCCGCCCCGAAGTGGCCGAGCAGGTTGAATCAATGGGCGCCGAATTTGTGTTCCTAGATTTTGAAGAAGAACAGGCAGATGGCGCATCTTCGGGTGGTTATGCATCCGTATCGTCGCCAGAATTTGCAGCGGCACAGCTTGCCAAATTCCGCGAAATTGCACCCGACATGGACATCGTTATCACCACAGCCCTTATCCCGAACCGCGAAGCACCCGAACTGTGGACCGAAGACATGGTTAAGTCCATGAAGGCCGGTTCTGTCATCGTGGACTTGGCGGCTGAAAAGGGCGGCAATTGCAAATTGACTGTCAAAGACGAAAAGATCGTCACTGATAACGGCGTCACGATTATTGGCTACACTGATTTCCCATCACGCATGGCTGCCCAATCCTCTACGCTTTACGCGACAAACATCCGCCACCTGATGACCGACCTGACACCGGAGAAAGACGGTGTGGTTGATCATAACATGGAAGATGATGTGATCCGCGGCGCGACCATTGCCCATGCCAATGACGTCACATTCCCACCGCCACCGCCTAAGGTTCAGGCCATTGCAGCCCAACCAAAAGCGGCCGTGGTTGAACTGACACCCGAAGAAAAGCGCGCAGCCGAAACTGCGGCGTTCAAGGCACAAACCAAACAACAGGTCACCTTGTTGGCCATTGGCGCTGCCGTGATATTGGGCATCGGCCTGATCCCGGGCATGCCCGCAAGCTTTATGCAGCACTTTATCGTGTTTGTGCTGAGCGTATTCATTGGTTTCCAGGTGATTTGGAATGTCGCCCATTCGCTGCATACGCCGCTTATGGCGGTAACCAACGCAATCTCAAGTATCATCATTCTGGGCGCATTGATCCAGATCGGGTCAACCAGCTGGTTGATAACGATCCTTGCCGCGCTCGGCATTTTCATGGCCGCCGTTAACATCTTCGGTGGCTTCCTCGTTACACGGCGTATGCTCGCCATGTTCCAAAAATCTTAAGGGGAGCGGGGACTTATGGAAAACGCATTCACTATCGCGGCCTATGTTGTCGCAGCTATTTTGTTTATCCTTTCACTTGGCGGTTTGTCCGGCCAAGAAAGCGCCAAACGCGCCGTGTGGTACGGTATTGCAGGCATGGGTTTGGCGGTTCTGGCGACATTGATCGGGCCGGGGTCCGGTTTGTGGTTGCTTGCATTGATTTTGATCGCTGGGGGCGGTGCTGTCGGGTATCAGCTGGCAACAAAGGTCGAAATGACCCAGATGCCAGAACTTGTCGCGATTATGCACAGTCTTGTGGGCTTGGCGGCCGTGTTCGTCGGGTTCAACGCAGACCTGATGATCAACTACATTTCAAATGTATATGCATCACATGATTTGGCGCTAGGCGCTGAAGGGGCCTATGCTGCAATGCCCAAAGAAAGCATAGGTGAGTTGTCTACATTCGGTCAGCTGATCGCCAAGAAGACAGGCGTTGAAATCGGTATCTTACGGATTGAATTGGTGCTGGGCATCTGGATCGGCGCCGTCACTTTCACAGGCTCAGTCATTGCCTATGCTAAACTTGCAGGTGGGTCCTCTTTGTTGCCGTTTGACATCGACACCAGTGCCAAAAAATTGCCCGGTGGGCACTATCTGAATGCGGCTGCGGCGGCGTTGTCAGTGTTGCTGGCGATCATGTATCTGAGCAATGGCGGCACCTTTACTCTGGTCTTGCTCACACTGCTGGGGCTGTTCATCGGGTACCATCTGATCATGGGCATCGGCGGCGCGGATATGCCTGTGGTTGTGTCTATGCTCA
>CAYOSK010000047.1:0-17560 GCA_964406585.1 uncultured Octadecabacter sp.
CCGTATCAGTTCGCCTGACACGATCGGTAACCTCTGGCAGATGGACAACGCCCGTATGGCCGAACGTTGGTCCGTCGCTTAACAGCGCCACCAGACAAACAGAAAGCCCCGCCGATTTGGCGGGGCTTTTTGCGTTTTGGATCAGGCCATCTGGCCTTCTGCGATCCGCTTTTTCATGGTCCGCATCATCACCAGATACATCAACGCCACACCGCACAAAAACGATGCACCACCAACGGTGATCAAAAGTGTCATGTCCAAGGGGTTTCTCCTTTATCCGTAAACATCGATATTGGTTAACGAATGACGTAGGCGAATTTGCGGCATGAATGTGATGCCCCTTGCAGACTCCTGCAATCCTTCGTATACGGCTTCCAACAGCGGCGTTTCGGCTTCCACCCCCGAAACCCACCGAATTTCCAACGGGCCGCGCGCCCGTTTTTTTGTGCCTTAACGAAAGTCATCATGTCTGAACTGATCGCCCGTGCGGCAATGGATCGCCGTATCACCGAGATTATCACCCCAACCGTTGAGGATTTGGGGTTTGAGGTCGTGCGTGTGCGTCTGATGACGGGAAAGGAATCGATCCTTCAGATCATGGTTCAGAAACCTGATGGCACAATTGAAGTCGATGAATGTGCCACAGTCAGTACCGCCGTATCTGCCGTGTTGGACGTCGAAGACCCAATCGTGAGCGAATATACGCTTGAGGTGTCATCGCCGGGTATTGATCGCCCTTTGACACGTATCAAGGATTTCGATCAATGGAACGGGTTTGAAGCCAAGATCGAAACCGAGGAACTCATCGACGGACGCCGTCGGTTTAAAGGTACCCTTCTTGGCACTGAGGACGATGAGGTCCTGATCGAAATCGAGGAGAACGGCGCGCCCGTTGCCATCGGTTTGAAATTTGACTGGCTAACGGATGCCAAACTTGTCCTCACCGATGAGCTTATCCGCGATGTTCTGCGGGGGCGCAAAGACGCAGGCCAGATCGACGAAACCCAATTTGACGTAGTTGAGACCGTGTTGGACGGCTCTGATGAGGAGAAGAACTGATGGCGATTACATCTGCCAACCAGCTTGAACTGTTGCAAACCGCAGAGGCTGTCGCCCGCGAAAAGATGATCGACCCCGGGTTGGTCATCGAAGCAATGGAAGAATCTTTGGCCCGAGCCGCCAAATCCCGTTACGGGTCCGAAATGGACATCCGCGTGTCAATTGACCGATCCAATGGCAAGGCGACATTCACCCGTGTACGCACCGTGGTCGAAGAAGACGAGCTGGAAAACTACCAGGCGGAATTCACGGTCGCACAGGCATCTGAATACATGGAAAACCCCGAAGTCGGGCAGCAGTTCATCGAAGAAGTGCCCCCAGTTGAAATGGGCCGTATCGCCGCACAATCCGCGAAACAGGTTATTCTGCAAAAAGTTCGCGAAGCCGAGCGGGACAAGCAATACGAAGACTTCAAAGACCGCGCAGGGACGATCATCAACGCACAGGTCAAACGTGAAGAATATGGTAATGTCATCGTTGACGTGGGAACAGGCGAAGCGATCCTACGTCGTAACGAAAAGATCGGTCGCGAAAGCTATCGCCCAAACGATCGTATCCGTTGCTACATCAAAGAAGTGCGTCGCGAACAGCGTGGACCACAGATTTTCCTGAGCCGTACTGATCCGCAATTCATGGCTGAATTGTTCAAGATGGAAGTGCCAGAAATCTATGAAGGCATCATCGACATTAAGGCGGTCGCGCGTGATCCAGGTTCGCGTGCCAAGATTGCCGTGATTTCGTATGATGGTTCTATTGACCCCGTGGGTGCCTGTGTCGGTATGCGCGGTAGTCGTGTGCAGGCCGTTGTGAACGAATTGCAGGGTGAAAAAATTGACATCATTCCTTGGAATGAAGACATGCCAACATTCCTTGTGAACGCGCTCCAACCTGCTGAAGTGTCAAAGGTGGTGTTTGACGAAGACGCAGAACGTATCGAGGTTGTTGTTCCTGAAGAACAACTTTCACTTGCGATTGGCCGTCGTGGCCAGAACGTGCGCCTTGCATCTCAGCTGACAGGTTTGGATATCGATATCCTTACTGAAGAAGAAGAATCAAAGCGTCGTCAGGCCGAATTTGAACTGCGCACCAAGTTGTTCATCGATACCCTCGACCTTGATGAATTCTTTGCGCAGCTGCTTGTGTCCGAAGGGTTCACAACACTCGAAGAAGTCGCCTATGTCGAAGTAGACGAACTGTTGGTTATTGATGGTGTTGACGAAGCAACAGCGAGCGAACTTCAGGCACGCGCGCGCGATGTGATCGATGCGCAAAACGCTAAGGCGCTTGAAAATGCCCGCGCTCTGGGAGTCGAAGACAGTCTTGTTGCATTCGAAGGCCTGACACCCCAGATGATAGAGGCCTTGGCCAATGATGGTGTTAAGACGCTGGAAGATTTCGCGACTTGTGCGGATTGGGAATTGGCTGGTGGTTGGACCGTCGTTGATGGTGAACGGTCTAAGGATGATGGTTCGCTTGAACCGTTTGAAGTAACGCTTGAAGAAGCACAGGATATGATCATGACAGCGCGCGTTATGCTGGGATGGGTCGATCCCGATGACCTTGTCGCTGATGTCGAAGAGACGGACGCGAGCGAAGAGGAGCAGGAGGCCTGATCTCAGGCCTCCGGGTGTCTCACATGGGTCGCGGCGGGCGAACCAAAGACCGTGATGTCTCAGAACGTCGGTGCATTGTCACCGGCGAAACAGCCCCAAAGGCGGGACTGGTGAGGTTTGTGGTTGGGCCTGATAATAGTGTTGTGCCTGATGTACTGGAAAAACTGCCCGGCCGAGGTATGTGGGTATCTTGTACGCACGACGCATTGGACAAAGCTGGCAAAGGTCAGTTTTCCAAGTCAGCGAAGGCGTCAGTGCAGGTGCCTGACGGTTTGGCGAACGAAGTAGAACGTCAAATGGCTCGACGTGTCGTGGATTTGATTGCACTTGCACGTAAAGCTGGGTCCGCAGTCTGCGGGTTTGAAAAAGTCAAAGGTTGGCTTAGCGGCGGCGAAGACGTTCGTGTGTTAATGCAGGCGTCTGACGGATCGGAACGCGGAAAGACGAAGCTATGGACGCCCGAAGGGGCGCGTTATTTTGGATGCCTCACTGCGCAGGAATTAGGTTTGGCATTCGGACGGGGCACTGTGATACATGGGGCGCTCGCCTCTGGTAGACTCAGCGACCGTGTTGTAGAGGAAGCGACAAAGCTGAAAGGCTTACGCGAGATAGGCGGCGATGAAGGCATCGCCCGGAAGGATAAAGAAGCTACATGAGCGATTCAGACGGCAAAAAACCACTTGGAATTTCCCGACCCGGCAGCGTTAAGCAAAGCTTTAGCCATGGTCGCACCAAGAATGTGGTCGTTGAGACGAAGCGCAAGCGCGTTGTCGTCCCTAAACCGGGTGCAGCAAAACCGACCGGTGCGGCCCCAGTTGGTGGTGATCCATCCAAACGCCCCGCGGGTATTTCGGATGTCGAGATGGCGCGCCGGATGAAGGCATTGCAGGCCGCAAAGGCCCGTGAAGCCGAAGATGCCGCAAAGCGCGAAGAAGAAGAAAAAGCGCGCGCTGCCGAACGGGAGCGTCGTCGGGCCGAAATCGAAGCCAAAGAGCGTGAAGAAAAAGAGCGCGAAGAGGCTGTAAAGGCAAAGCAAGACGAAGAGGAACGCAAAAAGCGTGAAGCTGAAGCAGCCGCACAGGCCGCTGCCGCGCCAGCCGCAGTTGATCCGGCTGTTGCACCTGCCCAACGACGTGCACCGACAGGTGGTGCCCCAACCGCTGCGCCTCGCAAAAAAGAAGACGACCGCGAGAGCCGCAAAAACAAGGGCCAAGACGATGGCCGTCGTGGCGGTAAGCTGACACTGAACCAAGCCCTGCGTGGGGGCGAAGGTGGGCGTCAGCGATCTATGGCCCAGATGAAACGCCAGCAAGACCGCGCCCGCAAAAAGGCAATGGGTCAGACGGTTGAGCGTGAAAAAGTCATGCGCGATGTACAACTACCAGAAGCGATTGTCGTTTCTGAACTTGCAAACCGTATGTCGGAAAAGGTGTCTGACGTTGTGAAGGCGTTGATGACCAACGGCATCATGGCGACCCAAAACCAGACCATTGATGCAGACACCGCCGAACTTATCATTGATGAATTTGGCCATAAGGTTGTGCGTGTGTCTGACGCCGACGTCGAAGACGTTATCAAAATTGTTGAAGACGACGAAAAAGACCTCAAGCCACGCCCACCTGTCATTACAATTATGGGCCACGTTGATCACGGTAAGACATCTTTGTTGGATGCAATTCGCAATGCAAAGGTTGTTGCAGGTGAGGCTGGCGGCATTACCCAACACATTGGTGCATATCAGGTGAAAACTGATAGCGGCGCTGTGCTGTCATTCCTCGACACGCCTGGCCACGCGGCCTTTACATCCATGCGGGCCCGTGGTGCGCAGGTAACGGATATTGTTGTTCTGGTGGTTGCAGCGGATGATGCTGTGATGCCCCAAACGATCGAAGCGATTAACCACGCAAAGGCAGCGAACGTTCCGATGATCGTTGCAATCAACAAAATTGACCGCCCTGCAGCAAACCCTGACAAAGTGCGCACTGACCTTTTGCAACACGAAGTCATCGTCGAGAAAATGTCCGGTGAAGTGCAAGATGTTGAGGTGTCTGCGATTACGGGTCAGGGCCTTGATGAACTGCTCGAAGCGATTGCGCTGCAATCTGAACTGCTCGAACTCAAGGCAAATCCAGATCGCGCTGCACAAGGTGCAGTGATCGAAGCGCAACTTGATGTGGGCCGAGGACCGGTTGCAACCGTTCTGGTGGAAACCGGTACGTTGAAGCGTGGTGATATTTTCGTTGTTGGTGAACAATGGGGTAAGGTTCGCGCGCTGATTGACGACAAAGGTGATCGTGTTGATGAAGCTGGGCCTTCTGTTCCGGTTGAGGTCCTTGGCCTGAACGGAACGCCCGAGGCCGGTGATGTTTTGAATGTCACCGATACCGAAGCTCAAGCTCGGGAAATCGCTGAATACCGTGCAAATGCTGCGAAAGAGAAACGTGCAGCGGCGGGTGCTGCGGTGACGCTGGATCAGCTGATGGCGAACGCCAAAGCGGACGAAAATGTATCTGAGCTACCAATTCTGGTGAAGGCTGATGTGCAGGGGTCTGCAGAAGCCATCGTTCAGGCAATGGAAAAAATTGGTAACGATGAGGTTCGTGTTCGCGTTCTGCACTATGGTGTGGGTGCGATCACAGAGTCTGACATCGGTTTGGCAGAAGCGTCAGGCGCCCCTGTGATAGGCTTTAACGTTCGTGCAAACGCATCGGCGCGCAACACAGCGAACCAAAAAGGCGTTGAAATCCGGTACTATTCGATCATCTACGACCTTGTTGATGATGTGAAAGCGGCTGCGTCTGGTCTTTTGTCTGCAGAAGTCCGCGAGAACTTCATTGGGTACGCGAAGATTAAAGAGGTCTTTAAGGTGTCCAACGTCGGTAAGATTGCGGGTTGTCTGGTGACCGAAGGCGTCGCCCGCCGTTCTGCGGGTGTGCGATTGTTGCGCGATGATGTTGTGATCCACGAAGGTACGTTGAAAACCCTCAAGCGTTTCAAAGATGAAGTCGCCGAAGTGCAGTCTGGTCAGGAATGCGGCATGGCGTTTGAAAACTACGAAGATATCCGTCCAGATGACGTGATCGAAATCTTTGAACGTGAAGAGATTGAACGTTCCCTGTAAGCTGACGTACCAAGATAAAAAATACGAAAGGGGATGCCAAAATAATGGCGTCCCCTTTCACATTCGGAGCTGAAACCGAACGTTTAACCTAGTTGTGGCGGCTCACAGGCTTGCCTTCGTATTCGCGCTCCCCCACGGCTACGATGACCTTTCCATTGTCCAACGTCCGAACGAACAGACCCTGAATCTGAACGTGGGTTCCAACTGTAATGGTACGAAGCATAGTGATCCTCCCAAATCCTGCTCTGACTTCAATATTAGGGGGAATTTACGATCTGTCACCCCAAATATGACGAAAATGTGGCAAGATCTGCCTAAATTTTGCCACATCATGGCAAACGTTGCACAAATATTATGAATCTGAGTGTTACAGCCAATCTCTTAAGATTGGGATAAGAGGAACGTCAGCAGCTGGCATAGGGTAATCGCGCAATTGATTTGCATGTACCCATTTGAGGGTTTGGCCTTCTCGGGGGGTCGGTGTTCCCTCCCATTTGCGACAGGCAAACAGCGGCATAAGAAGGTGAAAGTCGTCATAGCTGTGGGATGCGAATGTGAGCGGAGCGAGGCATGATCGCCATGTATCGATACCCAACTCTTCTTGCAGTTCGCGGATAAGGGCCGTTTCGGGTGTTTCGTTTTGTTCAACCTTCCCGCCTGGAAATTCCCAAAGCCCAGCCATTGATTTCCCTTTAGGGCGCTGGGCAAGCAGGACCCTGCCATCGATATCGATCAAGGCGACGGCGCTGACTAAAATAGTTTTCATGACCGGTAGTCCGCGTTGATCGTGATGTAGCCATGTGTCAAATCACAGGTCCATATGGTTCCCATCCCACCGGCAAGACCAAGATCGACACCAATCGTGAGGTCCTGTGCCTTCATATAGGCTGCACCCAGTTCCTCGGTATAACTCGGGGATACCCAGCCATTTTCAGCGACAATGATATCGCCGAAACAAATGGTCAGCTTATCACGATCAGCTTGTGCGCCGGACTTACCCACCGCCATTACGATCCGGCCCCAATTTGGATCCTCGCCAGCGATCGCTGTTTTGACCAACGGGGAGTTTGCTATGGCGAGCCCGACTTTGCGTGCATCTGAATCTGTCGCGGCACCTGTTACACGAACTTCGACAAACTTTGTCGCGCCTTCGCCATCACGGACGACTTGGTGCGCGAGGTCTAACATGACATCACGCAGCGCTTGCGTGAAGCCAGCGCTATCGGTGACGTCAACGCCCGATGCACCTGTTGCTGCACACATCAATGTGTCCGATGTGGATGTGTCACTGTCGACTGTGATGCAGTTGAACGTCTGATCCGTCAGAGCGCCCAACAGAGCTTGCAAAGGTGCTTGGGCGATTTTTGCGTCTGTAAAAATATACACAAGCATCGTTGCCATGTCGGGCGCGATCATCCCCGACCCTTTCGCAATGCCCGCGATCCGGACGGTTTGACCATCAATAGACACTTCGGTCATTGCACCCTTGGCAAATGTGTCTGTTGTCATGATGGCGTGCGCGGCGCCTTCAATCCCGTCGGGCGCCAAATCCGCAGATAACTCCGACAGCTTTTCAGTTATTCGATCATGAGGCAGACGTTCACCGATCACACCTGTGGACGCTGTAAAAATACGATTCTTCGGTACATCGGTTGCGTCTGCTACAGCACCGCAAATTATGGATACTGAATTTTCGCCAGCGGACCCTGTAAATGCATTCGCATTGCCTGCGTTCACAAGAATTGCAGCACGTTGCGAAGGATCGCCGCCAAGTTTTGCCTGGCAATCCAAAACCGGTGCCGAACGTGTGGCAGATCGTGTGAACACCCCGGCGATTGATGTCCCAGCAATGAGTTCCGCCAGCATAACATCTTTGCGGTCTTTGTATTTGACCCCCACCGCACCCGACGCAAATCTAACTCCGTCAATGACGGGTAAGTTGGGGAAATGATCAGGAGCGAGCGGGGACCGTGACATTTTTTATTCCTCAAGAAGCTCAAGATTACGGATCACGCTTGGATCAAAATCACCCTCTTGCGGAAGCGTGATTTCAGCAGCTTCTGTCAGCTCCGTGATCTTTGCATTCAAGGCTTCTTGTTGAAGTTCATTCGAGAGTTCGTCGCGCAGATCTTCCAAAGTGGGCAGGGCGGTCATGCGTGTTTCGTTCAGTTTTACAATGTGCCAGCCAAATTGAGTTTGAACCGGATCCGAAACCTCACCGGCGTCTAAGGCAACGACGGCTTCTTCGAACGGTGCAACCATCATTCCCGGACCAAACCAACCCAGTTCACCGCCAGATGGGCCAGACGGACCAGTTGATTTTTCGCGGGCGGTTTCTGCAAAATCTGCACCGTCATCGATCATCGTTTTGATTGCGACGGCTTCTTCTTCGGTTTCGACAAGGATGTGAGATGCGTTGAATTCTGTGTCTGGTTCAACACCTTCGAACCGTGCATCATATGCGGCCTGTAAAGCATCTTCTGATACGCCAGCTTCACGCAAGTTATTCACGACTTCGCCCGCGCGCAAAGAACGCAATTCATTTGTGAGCGCGATGTCGATTCTAGCAGGTTGCACTTCGAGGGTATCACCAAGAAGCTGTTGGTTGACGAGTTGTTCGATCAAACCGTTGAAAATGACATCATCTGGCAACTGTTGGTACTGTTCTGGCAGCTGAGCGCGCAACATGATCAATTGGCCGAGCGTAATGTCGGATCCATTTACGGATGCCACGACCGTGTCAGCCGAAGTTTCGGAGTGGCCGTCCGCGACAGCCGAACCAATTGTGAGTGCGAAAACGGCAGCCGAGGCCAGAATTGTGTTATGAAAAGCCATGTTAACTATCCCTTGATGAGCCACGAACCCCCGTGGCGTTGACACCTATGTAGCGGCCCCTTACGTACCTTAAAGGTCCTCAGGAGGCCGGTCTTGGCCCTTTATCTATGGGGCGCGCCGCATAGGCACAACCAACCTCCTCACACTTTGATGTCAGAGACGCCGAATGCGGCGCGCGCGGAGAGAATATGCTCGGTCTTGGTTCCATTTCGAAAAAGATTTTCGGCACGCCGAATGACCGTTTGGTCAAGAAAACGCGTCCTGTAATCGAAAAGATAAACGCGCTTGAGCCTGAGTTCGAAAAACTGAGTGATGAGGGCATAAAGGCAAAGACCGAAGAACTCGCGCAGCGTGCGATGGAAGGTGAAAGCCTTGATCTCCTGCTACCTGAGGCTTTTGCCAATTGCCGTGAAGCCGCCAAGCGCGCCTTAGGTTTGCGCGCGTTTGATGTGCAGCTGATGGGCGGCATGTTTCTGCATCAGGGAAACATCTCTGAGATGAAAACAGGTGAAGGGAAAACGCTCGTCGCGACTTTCCCCGCTTATTTGAATGCATTGACAGGCAAAGGCGTTCACGTTGTGACGGTGAACGATTACCTCGCAAAACGTGACGCCGAATGGATGAGCCAAGTTTATGGTGCATTGGGCTTAACAACGGGCGTTGTTTATCCCCAGCAGCCCGAAGACGAAAAGAAGGCGGCCTATAAGTGTGATGTAACTTACGCGACGAACAACGAACTTGGGTTCGACTATTTGCGCGACAACATGAAATCAGAACTCAGCCAAATGAACCAACGCGACCACAATTTCGCGATCGTGGACGAGGTGGATTCCATTTTGGTGGACGAAGCCCGCACACCGCTCATCATTTCCGGCCCTGCGGAAGATCGCAGTGAAATGTACGTGACGATTGATGCGCTGATCCCTGAAATTCAGGACAACCATTTCGAGTTGGACGAAAAAACCCGAAACGTGAACTATACGGATGACGGTAACGAATTCCTCGAAGAACGGCTTGTGACGGCGGGTATTCTGCCTGCCGATCAGTCGCTTTATGCGCCCGAAAGCACCAGTATTGTCCACCACGTGAACCAAGGTCTGCGCGCGCACAAACTTTTCACTAAGGACAAAGACTACATCGTGCGTGACGGTGAAGTTGTGTTGATCGACGAATTCACGGGTCGCATGATGACTGGTCGGCGGCTTTCAGATGGTTTGCATCAAGCGATCGAAGCCAAAGAGAATGTGAAAATCATGCCTGAGAACGTGACGCTCGCGTCGGTGACGTTCCAAAATTATTTCCGTCTTTATGACAAGTTAGGCGGGATGACGGGCACGGCATTGACCGAAGCCGAAGAGTTTATGGAAATCTACGGACTTGGTGTTGTTGAGGTTCCAACAAATCGCGGAATTGCCCGCGAAGACGAAAACGATCAGGTGTACCGCACGGCTAAGGAAAAATTCGATGGCGTCGTAACGGCAATCAAAGAAGCAAACGACCGACAGCAACCCATTCTTGTTGGAACCACGTCAATTGAAAAATCGGAGTACCTAAGCAACCTGTTGAAAGAAGCAGGCATTGCCCACAACGTTTTGAATGCGCGTCAGCACGAACAAGAAGCCCAGATCGTCGCGGATGCTGGCAAATTGGGCGCGGTTACAATTGCCACCAACATGGCGGGTCGCGGCACTGACATTAAGCTGGGCGGAAACGTCGAGTTTAAAATCATGGAAGCTATCGCAGCTGACCCGAATGCAGACCCAGATGAAATCAGAACACGGATAGAAGAAGGTCACACGGCGGACGAACAGGCCGTGAAAGATGCGGGTGGATTGTATGTTCTTGCCACAGAACGCCATGAATCACGTCGTATCGACAACCAGCTTCGCGGGCGATCTGGACGTCAGGGTGATCCGGGGCGATCATCTTTCTTCTTGTCCCTCGAAGATGATCTTATGCGTATTTTTGGGTCTGAACGGCTCGATAAAGTTTTGTCTTCCCTCGGGATGAAAGAAGGCGAAGCCATCGTCCACCCATGGGTGAATAAATCTTTGGAACGCGCGCAGGCAAAGGTCGAAGGGCGTAACTTCGATGTTCGGAAACAATTGTTGAAATTCGATGACGTCATGAACGATCAGCGTAAGGTGATCTTCAGCCAACGTCGCGAAATCATGGAAGCAGAAGATCTTTCAGAAATTGCGGCTGATATGCGTAGCCAAGTTATTGATGATCTGGTCGACGTGCATATCCCGGCAAAATCATATGCGGACCAGTGGGATGTTGAAGGCCTATATGCGCAGGTCATTGCGCAGGTTGGTATTGATGTACCAGTTATTGAATGGGCCAACGAAGAAGGTGTTGACGACGAAGTACTGCGTGAGCGCATCGAAGAAGCCGCAACAAAGCATATGCATGACAAGGCTGAGACATTTGGGCCGGACGTCATGCGAAATATCGAAAAGCAAATCTTGCTGAGCACTATTGACGCGAAGTGGCGCGAACATTTGCTGACGCTTGAACACCTTCGATCCGTCGTCGGCTTTCGTGGATACGCCCAACGGGACCCGTTGAATGAATACAAGACAGAATCGTTCCAGCTGTTTGAAGGTTTGCTCGATGGGCTTCGTGCTGATGTGACTCAGAAGCTTTCCCAGATACGCCCCATGACCGAAGAAGAACAAAAGGTCGTTATGGCACAGGCGTTAGAACAGCAACGCAGATTGCAAGGTGGCGGTGTCGCAGCAGCGGCGGGCACCACAGCGTCTGCGGCGCGGGCAGCCAAGCCCGGCTTTGATGAATCGGACGAATCCACATGGGGAAACCCGGGTCGCAACGATCTATGCCCCTGCGGATCCGGGAAAAAGTTCAAGCACTGTCACGGAAAATTGGCGTAAAATTCGATCGACGAGCCGCTTTTTCGCCGCAAACCTGCCCGTAAGAGTCCCCAACTGCGCCCTGCTAAGGCCATGTGTGTAAACTATTGCCGTTCCTAACCCCATCTAAGGGAAGGAACAACGACATGGCAGATTTGAAAAAGATCGGTATGGCCGCATGCACTTTCAGTGTGGCTTTGGGTATTGGTTTTGTAATGCAAAACGGGGATGCGCTTGCCAGCCGTTTTGGCGGTGAAGAAGCACCTGATACAACCGCACCGTTTTCTGCTCAACCGCAGGACGCGATTGTGGGGCAGGTCCCTACGGACGGTATGGCACCGTCTGAACCACAAGCTATTGTTGCACAACAAGGTTCGATCCTTCCGACGGCGCCAACTATTGAAATACCCAATCCTGTTGTTGAAGCCGCTGTTATCCTGCCCGAATCGGCCAAGATCCAGTCCGTTCAATCTGCCCCTGTTCAGCTCGCAAACCTTGAGGCCGAAACAACGCCTGAGATCGAAACAAGCGCAGCGCTGACAGGCGAAGTCGAGTGTGCTCCATCCATGATCGCCCAAGCATCAGCGGCCGCGTCGGTTGCCCTAAGTGTTTCAGCGCCATGCCATAAAAGCACAGCGTTCGTAATTCACCATCAAGGAATGATGTTTACCGCCATGACAAACACAGCTGGCGAAGCGGAAATGATCGTTCCTGCGCTGGCAGAGGTTTCAGTCATGATTGCTGCGTTCGATGATGGTGAAGGCGCTGTTGCAACAGCTGCCGTTCCTGATTTCAGCAAATTCGATCGCGCGGTTCTTCAATGGCAAGGCGATACTGCCGTCATGCTGAGCGCCTACGAAGGCGATGCCGGCTTCGGTGATGACGCCCATATTCATGCCGGAAACCCCGGTGACATGGGACGGGTGGATCAATTGCAGGGTGGGTATCTTGTTCGTCTTGGCGATACATCTGCGCAGGATCCCTTGATGGCGGAAATCTATACCTTTCCATCCAGCGCACATGCAAATGTCGCCGACGTTATGATTGTCGCAGAAGCTGAGATAACGGCGCAAAACTGTGGGCATGAAATGAACGCTCAGAGCATTCAAGTGTCGCCAACAGGTGCGACGTCCGCACTGGATTTAACGATGGTAATGCCGGATTGTGACGCAGTTGGTGACTTTCTGATCTTGCAAAATATGTTTGAGGACCTGACACTCGTGTCGAGATGACGTGGTTTGAGTTCGTAGTTCGGCAAACGATTTTGAAATGTGCGGCGGTATTCGTCGCACATTTCATTTGTGTTGGTACTGCGCTTGCCCAAGAGGTGACGTTTCGAAGCAGCGAAAATGCTGTTGTTGTAACCGGACGCTTTATCGCTTTTGATGATAATGCAATCACAGTGCTGACAGAAAACGGACCGGTCACGTTTCGTGCAGATGACATGGTTTGCGAAAGCGAAGGTTGCCCGGATCTTGAAAATTACTGGCCACGCCTTCGCTTGATCGGGGCGCCAGAGATGGCAGATCTTTTGATGCCGGCTCTGATTGATGTTTATGCGCGCGACAAAGGCTGGCGCGTACGCGAAGATGTACATGGTTTTCAAATGGACAGCGCAGATGGACAGCGTGTTTTCGATATTGAGTTGATCGCCGCGAATTCTTCGACAGCTTTTGATACCTTTGTTGGGCATAATGCGGACGCATTACTGTCAATGCGGGAGCTTCGCGACTCAGAACTTGAACTTGCTTACAAGGCCGGGCTAGGGCGTCTGAATTTGGCACGGCAAGGCCGTATTGTTGCGTTGGATGCATTGGTGCCTGTTGTTTCGCCGTCATCTGGCGTCAGGGCGATGCCATTGTCCGAACTAACTGAAATTTTTGCCGATCCGGGCGAGTTTGACGTCATTATGCCGCTGGAACTAAGCGGTCAGCTGCAAGGGTTCGAAGACCGTTTCATGCGGCCCCTCGGATTGTCGATTGCGAAATCAGATGAAAATTTTGATTCAGAACATGAACTTACGTCGGCAATTGAACAGTCCCCGAATGCGATATCGCTAGTGTCATTTGGGGCAACGCGAAATACGCAGCCCCTTGCCTTGTCAGGGCCATGCGGATTGAAATCCGAGGCACGTTTTCTGACGATGAAGACCGAAGATTATCCACTGACCTTCCCGATGTTTTTGTATGTACCCCAACGGGCGCAGCATCCGCAGATCGAAGATTTTTTTGACTGGCTCAGGTCACCATCTGCGCAACTTGTGATTAGGCGCGCGGGTTTTGCAGATTTAGCAGCGGTTCCAATTCCGCTTGCTAATCAAGGGGACCGGCTTGCGGCGGCGATCACCAGCGCTGGGCCCGAAGTTCCCCTGAACGAATTGCAGCGGTTAGTTCGAATTCTTTCGCCGCGTGTTCGGATGTCGAGTACCTTTCGATTTGAACCCGGTTCGACGAGGCTGGACGGGCAATCACGATCCAATGTGATGCAGTTGGCGCAAGCAATTCGCGATGGGCGTTTTGGTGGCCGTGAGTTGATGTTTGTTGGATTCAGTGATGGGCGCGGGCCATCAGAGGCAAATCGAGACTTATCTGCGGCCCGTGCGGAATCTGTGCGTCGAGATGTTGAAAACGCATTGGGCGGACGGATTCCATCAAACGTCAAAATCGAGACAGAAGCTTTCGGAGAAGCGTTACCAATGGCATGCGATGATACGATTTGGGGCCAGCAAACAAATAGAAGGGTCGAGCTTTGGGTCCGTGACCCGGGTTAAAGAAGACCATGAGATTTAAAACTAAGTTCCCTAGATCGTCCGATGATAAGATGATCGTGCAGAGTTATGTTCAATGCCCGGGCTGCATCCGCGATCTGTGTTGTTGTTGAAATGTCTTCATTCGACGGGGTTGGGTCACCTGAAGGATGGTTATGGACCAAGATCATCGCAGATGCGTTGAGTTCGAGGGCGCGTTTGACGACTTCTCTTGGATAGACGGGTACGTGGTCCACTGTGCCTTCGCCCTGTTGTTCGTCTGCAATAAGAATATTTTTTCGATCCAAGTATAGCACGCGAAATTGTTCCGTGTCGCGATGCGCCATGACCGTATGGCAGTAGTCAAGAACCGCATCCCATGAGCTGATGACATGACGCTGCATGACCTTCGCACGCGCCATTCTGTGGGTAACAGTTTCCATAACTTTCAGTTCTAAGGCCACCGCCGGGCCCACCCCTTTGATTTTTTCAAGCCGCGCGATGGGCGCGGCAAGGACGCCGTTCAGATCACCAAAGGCTTCGATTAATTCCCGCGCAAGTGGTTTGACGTCTTGTCGAGGGATTGCCCGAAATAAGGTTAGTTCCAGTATTTCATAGTCAGGCATGGCAGCAGCACCACCTGTCAAAAAACGATGCCGCAAGCGTTTGCGATGATCAGATAAATACGACGGAACCTTTCCGGTTTTTGCGCAGGACGCGATCTGTTCGGCGCACACTTCGTCTCTGTCGATCGTGATGGGATCAGTTTCAAGAGGAAGACGCGGGGCTTCGGCGAAAGAAGTGTGCATTTTGGTCATGCCTAGACCATGCGGTGATTCCATTACCGCATGGTTAACATACCCTTCAGGCTAGCCTTTCATGGAATCCCAAAAGGATTTGACCGAATTGAAAAAGCTGGAACTCTGCGGATTGTTGTCCGACGCCAGATCTTGGAATTCGCGTAGCAGTTCTTTCTGTTTACTGGTCAAGTTCACCGGCGTTTCAACGGCCATTTCAATGAACATATCTCCTGGGCCGCCACCCCTCAAAGCGGGCATGCCTTTGGACCGCAATCGCATTTGTCGTCCTGATTGTGACCCAGCAGGGATTTTTACACGGGATTTTCCACCATCAATTGTGGGTACTTCGATATCGCCGCCCAACGCGGCCGTTGCCATCGAAACCGGCACACGACAGAATAGATGATTGTTTTCACGTTCGAACAAGTCGTGGTCGCGGACCTCAATGAAAATATACAGATCGCCCGTCGGGCCGCCACGCATTCCGGCTTCGCCTTCGCCTGCCAAGCGGATTCGGGTTCCGGTTTCTACGCCAGCCGGGATGTTGACAGAGAGAGACTTTTCTTTTTCCACGCGGCCCGCGCCATGACAGGATCCACAGGGATTTTTGATGATCTGGCCCATACCGTTACAGGTTGGGCAGGTGCGTTCGACGGTAAAGAAGCCCTGCTGCGCGCGCACTTTGCCCATACCCGAACACGTGGGGCAGGTTTGCGGCTCTGAGCCGCCTTCGGCGCCAGTGCCGTTACAGTTGTCACAGACAACCGACGTTGGGACTGTGATGGTTTTTTGTAAGCCTGCAAAGGCCTCTTCCAAGGTGACACGCAGATTATAGCGCAGATCGTTGCCACGTTGGGCACGATTGCGCCCACCGCCGCCGCGTTGGCCACCCATATTGCCAAACAAATCGTCGAAAATATCTGAAAACGCAGAACCAAAATCGCCTTGACCGCCCATACCTCCGCCGGGGCGCCCACCGCCCATTCCACCTTCGAATGCGGCATGCCCATAACGATCATAGGCGGCTTTTTTGTCACCATCCTTCAGGACATCATACGCTTCGCCAACTTCCTTGAACTGCGCTTCCGCGTTTGGGTTGTCGGAGTTACGATCGGGGTGAAGTTCTTTCACCTTCGTACGATAGGCCTTTTTGATTTCATCCGCGCCAGCCCCTTTTGAAAGGCCGAGCGTCTCATAATAGTCGCGTTTTGACATGGACGTGGTCCCCTTTTTGGAACGCGCAAGACCGGCCTGCTAACAGGCCGGCCTTACGAAACAGCACCTGATTAGGCGCGCTTGTCTTCGTCGATGTCTTCGAAATCAGCGTCAACAATATCGTCGTCGCCGGCTTCGTCTGCGCCAGGAATATCAGGCTCGGCTTCGCCTGCTTCTTCTTGTGCGGCCTTATAGATGGCTTCGCCCAGTTTCATGGCCGATTCTGTAACGTTTTGAATGCCAGACTTAATTTTGCCAGCATCTTCACCGTCAAGGTCATCTTTGAGCGCAGCAATTGCCAGTTCGATCGCTTCTACTGTTGTTGGATCAACCTTATCGGCGTGCTCTTCCATAGACTTTTCAGTCGAGTGGATAAGGCCCTCTGCTTGGTTTTTCGCTTCAACCAGTTCCTTGCGGTCCTTGTCGGCCTCAGCGTTTTCTTCAGCATCGCGCACCATCTGTTCAATGTCATCGTCCGACAAACCACCAGAGGCTTGGATCGTGATTTTATGTTCCTTGCCGGTTCCTTTGTCGGTCGCCTGAACGGACACAATACCGTTGGCGTCGATATCAAATGTCACCTCAATTTGCGGCATGCCGCGCGGTGCCGGAGGGATATCTTCGAGGTTGAACTGGCCAAGAATTTTGTTGTCCGCAGCCATTTCGCGTTCACCTTGGAACACACGAATTGTCACCGCGTTCTGGTTGTCTTCGGCGGTCGAGAAAATCTGAGATTTCTTGGTGGGAATCGTTGTGTTGCGGTCAATCAGGCGCGTGAACACACCACCAAGGGTTTCAATACCCAAGGACAACGGTGTGACGTCCAGGAGAACCACGTCCTTTACGTCACCCTGAAGAACACCTGCTTGAATGGCTGCACCCATGGCAACAACTTCGTCAGGGTTCACACCCTTGTGCGGCTCTTTGCCAAAGAACGCTGTGACTTCTTCGATGACTTTTGGCATGCGTGTCATACCACCAACGAGGACAACTTCGTCAATTTCACCTGTCGTAAGGCCCGCATCTTTCAACGCAGCTTGGCATGGTTTCATCGACGCTTTGATAAGGTCGCCCACAAGCTCTTCCAGCTTTGCGCGGGTCAGTTTCATAACCATGTGCAGCGGCGAGCCGTCTTTGCCCATCGAAATGAACGGCTGGTTGATTTCGGTCTGAGAGGCAGAGGAAAGCTCAATCTTGGCTTTTTCAGCGGCTTCTTTCAAACGCTGAAGCGCCATCTTGTCCTTGGTCAGGTCCACGCCGTTGTCGTTTTTGAATTCTTTGGCAAGGTAGTTCACAAT
>CAYOSK010000048.1:0-17558 GCA_964406585.1 uncultured Octadecabacter sp.
GGACATCTTCTTGCCCTCAACTTGCAACATCTCGTTGTGCATCCAGATGTTTGCAAACCCATGGCCGGCACATTTGCTTTGGGCGATTTCGTTCTCATGGTGTGGAAACGTCAGATCATTGCCGCCGCCGTGAATATCAAATTCACCCCCAAGCAGGTCTAACGCCATCGCTGAACATTCAATGTGCCAACCCGGACGCCCACGGCCCCAAGGACTGTCCCAGCCCGGTTGATCATCGGTGCTGGGTTTCCACAACACAAAATCCATCGGGTCTTCTTTGAATGGCGCAACCTCAACCCGTGCGCCAGCAATCATATCATCCACCGAACGCCCCGACAGCGCGCCATAGTCTTTGTAGGATCGCACACGAAATAACGCATGGCCCTGCGCTGAATAGGCATGATCCTTCGCGATCAAACCTTCGATCATTGCAATCATCTGCGCGATGTAGGCTGTGGCGCGTGGCATATGATCAGGTTCAAGCGCCCCAACAGCCGCCATATCTTCGAGATACCATGCAATTGTTTCGTCGGACCGCTGTGCGATCAATTGTTCAAGCGTGCCATCTGCCCCAGCCTCTTGTCGTGCCAGTGCTGTCGCGTTGATCTTATCGTCCACGTCCGTGAAATTGCGCACATAGGTGACATTGTCATCGCCATACACATGGCGCAGCAAACGGTTCAACACATCAAACACAATGACAGGTCGTGCGTTCCCCAGATGGGCGCGATCATACACCGTTGGCCCACAGACATACATGCGCACATTCGCGGCATCAATCGGTGTGAAATCCACCTTTTTGCGGACCTTGGTGTTGTACAATTTGATCGTCATTGCGAACCTTTCGCGCGGTGTGGCGCGGGCCTAGCAAGTTCAGCGATGTTAAGAAACGTGAAAAAGCAGCCCGCAAAGAAACTAGCAGGAAATAATGCAACAAATGATGCAGTTGTTTTTCATGCGGTCCTTGTAGCGCCGCCAAACGCTCCACGTCAACGCTGTTGCATCGCGGTGTGAATTTTCCCATCCTATCGCCATGTCACGTCAAACCGTCAACGACATTTGCGCGCAGCTTCCCGGTGCAACCCACAGTGACCCTTGGGGGGGCGGGCATGACAGCTGGAAAGTCGGCGATAAATTATTTGCGACCATTGGTGCGCGTGGTGATGGTGTGTCGGTAAAATGCGCATCAATCGAACAGGCAGAGCACCTGAAAGATCTGTTCGGTTGGCCCAAAGCGCCCTATTTTCATCGCTCGTGGGTGATCATGCCGCTGGACACGCCACGCGATGAACTTACGCACCGCATTAACGCATCCTACGACATTATCCGCGCCAGCCTTTCGGCAAAGTTGCGCGCGTCCCTACCTGACTAGGTGTAACAAATACACTCGATCTCGATCCCATCGGCCTGTCGAAAATAAAACCGCTGGCCGGGTTCGTAATTGGCATGGCTGTGGGTCTCAAAACCCATGGCTTTGACAGCCGCGTCTGTCGCGGCCAGATCATCGACGACGATTCCGATGTGGTTCAGCCCCGCTTTGTGGCGGTAGTTGGGATCAGCTTCGCCGGTGGGCGCGCCGTCTGGTCCCGTGTATAAAGCCACATAGAACCCTTCGCCGCCCACATGAACCGAACGGGTCACGCTATCTGTGCTGCCAGCCCATCGAACGTGCCAACCAAACAAATCTTGGAAAAACTGCGCCGTCGCATCGGGGTCTGCGACAGTCACGTTTACATGTTCCAGATACGCCATATCAACGTCCTTTGCGCGTTGCGTTCAATGTGATCCAAAAATCTTGAGGATACACATCATGCACCCGGCCCAGCCCCTGCTGTTCCAGGTGTCGAAGAATTTCGCGTGGTAGGGTGTCTTGTCTGATTTTGTGAGTCCGTTTCATGATTTTACTCCTTGTTATGGTAATACGACTCATGTGTAATTTCTAAAGTCCACTTTAGATCAAGCCGTTTTTTTGAAATGAGGAGCATCGCCATGTCTGGGCTTACAATCGGGGATCTTGCCGATCGCACCGGCCTCGCGGTGTCCGCAATCCGGTTTTATGAAACCCATGGCATTGTGCATCCAGTGCGCAATCGCGGCGGCCACCGTCGGTACGGAGCGCATGATCTGCGGCGTTTATCATTTGCAATGATCGCTCAAAATCTAGGCCTCCCCTTGGCTGAGATCGCGGGCCACATGGCAGATCTGCCACGTCACAAAGCCCCAAGTCGCTCCGATTGGACCCATGTGTCTATGAAAATGCGCAGCGGGTTAAACGCTCGGATTGCACAATTGGAATCCTTACGTGATCGACTGGATGGGTGTATCGGGTGCGGCTGTCTGAGCCTTGATGCCTGCGCTCTGCACAATCCTGATGACACCCTGTCGTCGCGCGGAGGCGGACCGCGCCGTCTTCTCGATTGACTTACCACCAAAGACGGGGCCACCTGTCGCTATGAAACTGTCCGAACGCATCACACAACTCACTCCTGGCGGCTCAGACGGATGGGAGGTGTTTTATAAAGCCCGAGCACTTAAGGCTGCGGGGCATGACATCACTGAATTGACCATTGGTGAACATGACATCCGGACGCATCCGAGCATCTTGGACGCGATGCATCAAAGTGCCAAGGCAGGACACACCGGATATGCCGCCGTGCCAGGTACGCCGCAGTTACGGGCCGCGATTGCGAAGCGGATTGAGGCCAGAACAGGCGTGCCAACAACACCGGCCAACATCGTGATCACACCCGGCGGACAGTCGGCTTTGTTTGCCGCCCATATGGCTGTGTGCAGCGCACACGACACCGCGCTTTATATTGATCCTTACTACGCCACCTACCCCGGTACGATCCGCGGCGTCGGTGCCGTGCCACAGGCTATAGAAGCCGCCCCCCAGAACGGATTTCAACCAAGCGCACAAGATATCGCAGCATATGCTGATGGCGCGGTGAGCCTCCTGATTAATACACCGAACAACCCCACAGGTGCGGTTTATTCACACGAAACCCTCGCGGGGATCGCGCAGACCTGCAAAACTCAGGGTCTTTGGCTCATTTCGGACGAAGTTTATGACACCCAAATCTGGGAGGGTGAACATTTATCCCCCCGTGCCTTACCGGACATGGCCGCGCGCACGCTGGTTGTCGGGTCAATGTCCAAAAGCCATGCAATGACAGGCAGCCGCGTGGGCTGGGTGTGCGGCCCAGAAGACGTGATCGCCCACCTGATCAATTTAGCAACCCATACTACCTACGGTGTGCCAGGATATATTCAGGACGCAGCCTTGTTTGCACTGGAACAAGGCGCTCCGCTAGAACGTGACATCGCTGCTCCGTTTGCGCGCCGCCGTGCCATCACAGAGCGCCTGCTCGCCAAGCAAAACCTCGTCAAATCCAGCCCAACGCAGGGCGCTATGTACGCCATGCTCGACATCCGTGCCACACATCTCACGGGAGAAGACTTTGCCAATCGCCTTCTCGACACCCATCAGATTGCGACAATGCCCGGCGAAAGCTTTGGCGCGGCCGCCGCAGGCCACATCCGCGTGGCGATGACCATTGATGACGCACGCTATGAAAACGCACTTAAAACACTCCTGGCCTTTGCACATGAAACAACCGGGTAACCGCTCGTCTTTGCTTTTTTCAAACTCCGGGGGTGTGGGGGCTGGCCCCCACATCGGTCGGATTGGCGAAGCCAATTCGAAATGAAAGGAAAACACGATGTCTGACTTTCGCAACCTGCACAAACCCGGCGCGCCTTTTATTCTGGCCAACGCGTGGGATATCGGCTCCGCCAAAATGCTGGCCTCTCTCGGGGCGCAGGCAATCGCAACCTCTTCCGCGGCCCATGCTTTCACACTTGGGCGACCTGATGGACTTGGTGTGACCCGCGATGAGGCCCTCTCGCATGCACAAGACTTGATCGCAGCAACCGGATTGCCTGTTCAGGGGGATTTTGAAAATGGATGGGGCGACGACCCAGATCATGTGGCCGAAACCGTTACCTTGGCAGGCGAAGCCGGGCTTGCTGGGATTTGCATCGAAGATACCAAACTCCCAAGCGCGCAAAGCTATGATCGCCAGTTTGCCATAGAACGGATCAAGGCGGGTGCAGCAGCGGCGCGCGCTTTGCCAAATGATTTTGTTCTGACTGCGCGCGCAGACGGGATCATGACAGGTGCCTATGATCTGGACGAGGCCATCGCGCGACTGCAAGGATTTGAACGCGTTGGCGCGGATTGTCTTTATGCGCCCTTGCCACATTCAGTTTCCGATGTCGCATTGATTTGTGCCAGCGTATCTGCCCCGGTAAATGTGTTGGTTGCCGGTCCCCTGTACACATCACAAACACAGGCTCAAATTGCAAAGCTGGGCGCTGCACGTCTGTCACTTGGGTCCGCATTGGCGCGGGCCACCCACCGTGTTTTGCACGACGCCGCTGTGGACATGTTTGGCGGCGGGTCTGATGGGGGCAGCTTTTCCTTACTAGGCCATTCCATTTCGGGTGATAAGGTTGATGGATTGATCACTTAAGGATTTTTCCAATGACCCGTTTTGTTGCTTTTTTGGCAGCGCTGTTTATGGCGACTGCCGGCTACACTCAAACCTATCCAACCCGAACAGACCCCGGCGTTAACGACTTTGCTGACATAATTGATTCTATTACGGAAAATCGCATTGCAGACAAGCTTGCGATGATCGCCACGGATCATGACACTGAAATCGTTATCGTGACGCTGTCTTCACTTCGGTTTTATGCTGAAGACAGCACAATCGAATCTTACGGCGAAAACTTGTTCAACACATGGGGCATCGGCGATTCTGAACGCAACGATGGTATTTTATTGATTGTTTTTCGCGATGATCGCGAACTGCGCATTCAGATCGGTGCCGGATACGATGGCGCCATGCAAGGCCGCATAGATGCCGTTTTGCAGTCTGATGTATTGCCCTTTTTCCGCGACGATCAGTTCGCTGCGGGACTTGAGGCCGGTGTCGATGGATTGCTCACGCGGGTCATTGATCCGCCTGCCCAAAACACCAATCCGCCTGCATCTGACACCAACGGCGGCTCCAGCAGCAACACGCTCTACTACATTCTGGGCGGTATCGCGGCGGCGATTGCGGGTCTTGTTGGGCTCAACCGTCGAAATGCTGCAAAATTCGCAGCCCGACCCTGTTCCAGTTGTGGCAAACCCGGCCTACAGAAATCCCGCGTCGTTTTGCGCGAAGCAACGCTTGACATGGAAGGTGCCGGTGAAACCCGTATCACCTGTCCCTCCTGCGGCCACGTAGAAACGACGCCCTACACGATTTCAAAACTTAGACCGAAAGAACCGACAGGTGGCGGCCAATCAGATGGCAAAGGTGCGACGGGCAAATTTTGACCCGACGCACCCCGTTCTTTGTTTAGAATTCAAATGCGACACGCGCGCCCGCTGTCAACGCATCTGCGTTGATGCCGGACGCGGCATAGTCATCAAATTCATGCTGAAGAACCTCGCCACCGACACGAATACGGTCGGTCAGTCGATAATCAACGCCGACACCGTAAAATGCTCCGGTGTCGTCGACATCGCCCAGCGGGGCACCGGATGTCTTCAATTGCGCAACCCCCGCTGTGACATAGGGCAAAAACACGCCCGCATCATAGCCCGCCCGTACTTTCAGGCGGGCGACGCTGTCGATTTGTGTCGCCGTCGAATTATCGACAACATCGAAGCCTGAAATTTCAAGTTCACCACCGACCACGAGACTGCCAAAATCATAATCATAACCGGCATATGCACCATAAGTCAGGCCGTCGAACTGATCACCAAATGTGGCCGCATCGTCGTCAATATCGGCGTACCCTAGCGATCCCCCAACATAAAAACCCGTCCAGTCCGCTCCAAACGCCATCGGCGCTGCCATCGGTACAGGCGCGGGAGGCGGTGAGAAAACAGGCGTCTCAAGGCCGCCTGCGGCCACAGGTCCCCACCACGTAGAAATTGTGAACACGCTCAACGTCGCCAGAAATCCATTCTTCATCGAATTCATCCTTCTTTGCTGTCTCATGTTTCCCGCCAGCGCCAAGTCCGGCGGCAAAATGACTAACACTTCGATCATGTTACAAATCCATCCTGTCACCGGATCGACGCCAACTTGGGCTGAAACCCGCCAAATAAATCAATCCGCTACGCCGATCTCCGCGCAAAGCTCTCGTATCGCGGATGTCCGCGCATTGTTCCTTCATGGTCCAAAAACGACCTATGGTCGCAAACGAGTGAGAACCCAAAAATTGATTGGCACACCCTGTTCTTATGGAGCTTAAATCATGAACATTATGACCCATCCGATGCGCATTTCGCGCACGATTGGTGCGCGCCGAGGCCGCGCAGCTCGTGGGAGACCTAATAGGGGCTGAACCCTGCATTTTTCTCCAATTTAGGCAAATATCATGAACGATGAATCCCCCAAAACACGCCCGTCTCGTAGTGGCGGACGTTCGGCACGCCATGCCGCCCGCGCCGCAAAACTGTCCGAAGATCAGCGCCCCATTCGCCCGGGCATGTCAGGCGGCCAGCTAAAGGTTCTTAGCCCTGCGGAAATCGCAAAGATCCACGAAGCCGCCTTAACCGCGCTTGAAACAATAGGCTTGAACGATGCGCCACCATCGGGCGTTGAAATCCTCACAAAAGCTGGCGCCATCTTAGGGGATGACGGTCGCATCCGGTTTCCCCGCGCATTGGTCGAAGATATGCTTGCCAAAGCGTGCAAAGACCTCACGCTTAAAGGGCGCGATCCACGCCATGATTTGGACCTGTCAGGACAGCGCGTGCACTATGGAACCGCCGGTGCGGCAGTTCATATGGTTGATGTCCATGGCAACGAATTCCGCGAAAGCACCCTGCAAGATCTCCATGATGCGGCGCGGATCACCGATGTTCTGGATAACGTGCACTTTCTGCAGCGACCAATGGTGGCGCGCGACATAACTGACAATCTCGAAATGGATATCAACACGCTGTACGCCTGTTGCGCGGGGACGACGAAACACATTGGAACATCCATTTCAGACCCATCGCACGTCGGGCCCTGTTTGGAATTTTTGTACGCCGCAGCGGGTGGCGAAGCGGCATATCGCGAACGCCCCTTTGTATCGATGTCCAACTGTTTCGTAGTTCCGCCAATGAAATTCGCAACAGAATCCTGCGAAGCAATGGAAGCCGCGATCAAAGGTGGCATGCCTGTTTTGTTGTTGTCCGCAGGCATGTCTGGCGCAACTGCACCCTGCACAATTGCTGGTGCAATTGTCCAGTCCGTCGCCGAATGCTTGGCCGGAGTGGTTTATGTCAATGCAATGGCCCCTGGACATCCGGCAATCTTTGGAACGTGGCCCTTTGACCTTGATCTTCGCACTGGTGCGATGACGGTTGGATCGGGTGAACAGGCCCTTCTGACTGCGGGCTGTGCCCAAATGCATCAATTCTACGGATTGCCGGGCGGTGCAACGGGTGGCGCGTCAGATTCCAAGATGCCGGATATGCAGGCGGGTTGGGAACAAATGTGTACAAATGTCTTGGCCGGGCTTTCGGGGCTTAACATGGTGTACGAAGCGGCGGGCATGCACGCATCGTTGCTTGGGTTTTGTCATGAAAGCTTGATTTTGGGCGATGATCTGATTGGTCAAGCGATGCGCTGCGTGCGCGGCATCGAGGTGGATGATATTACGCTGGCGCTGGATCAAATGGCCGAGGTTTGCATGGGTGGCCCCGGTCACTATCTAGGAACGGACGAAACGTTGAAACGGATGGAGACCGATTGCGTTTACCCTGCCCTTGGAAACCGGATGAGCCCGAAAGAATGGGCAGAAAAGGACAAGCCAGACCTTTTGGCGAATGCCACGGCCCGAAAAGAAGACATATTATCACGCCGATCCACCGCATGGTTCGAACCTGAGTTGGATGCGATGCTGCGGTCGCGGTTCAAAATCTATCTGCCGGAGTAACCATAGCGTGTGATCCTGTTGTCGCGCGCGTCAAGGCGCGGCACACTGGGGCTTGTAACCTCGAGGAATCACACATGCCAACGCCTGCGCCTTTGGTGTTCGACATCGGCCTGCCATACAGCGGGTCAGACGTTCTTGAGGCGCTGTTTGTGGCGAATGGATATAAGTGGCGGCATCATATGTCGGGCAAAATCGCGCAAGACATTGCCTATGCGCTTGCGGCGGGCACGCCCATGCTTGCTCCTTGGGCGGGGGCGACTGGTTTTTCCGGTCTCTATTCGATGGCCAATCGGCACCTGCCCCATATCCGTGTTCAAGAAATCTATCGTGGTCTACATGAAGCATTTCCAGACGCCTTCTTTGTGCACACGCACCGCGATCCTGCGGATTGGGTCGCATTACGATATTTGGCGCAGGACGGTGAGCATAAAACAGAGTCCGCGTGGCACGCTGGGATTGAGATCGCTGATTTGCCCGCACATTGGTTGGCCGAACAGCAGCACCACGCCAAAGATGTCGCGCGCTACTTTGAAGGCAACACGCGGTTCTTGGACTTTAATTGCACGACGCAACATGCTGAAAAACTGATAGAATTTCTCAGAACAGAAATCACGTTGGATGTTGAACGAAAACCGCAACCGCTCGGTGTTTCGGCAGAGGATATTCGCCAAGTTGTAGATGATGTGAACAACGCAAGTGAACCATATCCGCCATCGCGGGCGGATATGATCTTTGTCCGCCAAGTCTCTGATTTTTGTAAACAAACCAAAGGTCCACCCGGAAATGGCAAAAGCCTAAGTCGAAGCGCGGTCAATTGGCATTCTGATAATTCGTTCACCGCACGTCGTGGTGACCCGCCGCGGATCGCGTTGGGCAAGGGCGGATTTGTGATGCCGCCTGATGAAAACAAGCGGGTTGAAGGCACGTTGAATGAACTTAGCGCCCATGGCGCGCAGCCGCCTTTGCAGATCGACATGCTAGATGCGCGGTTTATGGGAAGCGATGGATACGGCATCGCGCCCCGAAAAACCGTTGTCTACAATCGACGTAAGAACGCACCAAACCTGACGCTGTGGCCGCTTCCGGGGTATCATACCTTGGCCCCGCGCGGCGCCGTGGGTGGTTTTCCCATCGACGACGTCCCCTTTCCTGAAAAATCAGATCGCTGCGTCTGGCTCGGGAACATGACCGGGCGGATGTCGGCCGTTTTGACACCCGAGGAACGACCCCGGCGCGGTGTTTATAAAATTCGCGATGATGCCTACGCCACAGATCCTGATTGGGACAACATTATTGCCGATCTCGCTTGTGTCCCCCGCTACCGCGTTGTGGCCACCCATCGGGGCGATCCGGATTTCGACGTCGGGTTTGTCTTGGCCCCTAAGTGGAAAAGGCTTGCCCAATCCCCGGCGTTCAAGGGGCTGACGTCACCGCGACAAACCCGCACGTGGTTCCATCAATTCAAATACATCCTAAGCCTTTCCGGCAACGACACCGGATCAAATTTTTTGTCAGCTGCGGCATCCAATTCATTGATCCTAAAGGAAGAAGACGGATGGGAGCTGTTTTATACCGACGCATTCAAGCCTTGGATACATTATGTGCCACTGATCGAAGGTGCGCTTGATATTCGCGAAAAACTCAGCTGGGCTCGGGCGAACCCGGACCGTTGTGAACACATGGTGCAAGCCGCGACGGACATGTATGATCGCTTTGCCAACCCAAACAATCGTGCGGCTTATCTACGCGCCATCGCGTCTGATTTAAACAGCAGCTGACGGGCGCGACACCGTGCCACCGCCGATCGCGGCCGCGACGCCAGTTGTACCAGGCGCTGACGTCGGCAACCCCTTGGCCACCCGAACGGCCAAAAACGCGAAAGCTTGCGCTTCAAGCATATCACCATCAAATCCAGCGACTTCAATCGGTTCAACAGGAACGCCACAAGATGTTTCAAGCATCTTCATAAGTGTTGGATTATGCCGCCCACCCCCTGTCACCAAAACCCGACTGGGGCACGTGGGGCAGGATGTGACCCCCTGCGCCACCGATGCTGCACAGGCCATCGTCAGCGTCGCCGCAGCATCCGCGTGAGGTAAATCCGCAACTGCCGTAGCGAGCCGCGAAAATGCATCGCGGTCAAGCGATTTGGGCGGCATTTTGAAAAAGTAGGGATCATTCAAGAAGGCCGCGATGACCGTATCATCCACCGACCCTTTTGCGGCCATTGCACCGTCTTTGTCATACGGAACACCAAAATTATTCTGCATAAAATCATTCAACGGCGCGTTGGCTGGACCGGTGTCAAAGGCAAGTAAAGCGCCGTCGCTTTCTGGATAGGGCAAACGTGGGTCAATCCATGTGATATTGCCGACACCGCCCAAATTCAAAATCGCAAAGGGTTCAGTTGCGTCCATCTTTTTGGCCAGAGCAAAATGGTAAAATGGTGCCAGTGGCGCGCCCTCGCCGCCCATCTGCACGTCGGCACTGCGAAAATCCCAAACCACGGGCTTGCCCAAAACCTGCGCCAACACATCGCCGCTGCCTGCCTGATGCGTTCCACGCCCTTTTGGGTCATGTGCCAAAGTCTGGCCATGAAACCCAATCAATTCGGCCCCGATGAACCCTGAAAGCGCCTGCGCATGGACTGTTTCTATCAATTCACTGACATCGCCAAGATCATCATCCTGCCACTTGCCCAAAGCGGCGTGCAAAATCGCCCTTTGCGCATCCGAATATTCAAGGAACGCGGTATCACCAAAATCAAGAATGCGATGGCCGTCCGTTGTAATCTGCGCGACATCAACACCGTCCAGCGATGTTCCCGACATCGCCCCGACCGCGCGCACGACTTGATCTTTCAACATGGTCTTCCCCTTGGCACCCGCGCCGCCTATAGACTGGTGCGAACGCTAGCAGGAACACGCCATGACCTACCATCCCAAATCCGATTTCATCCGCATCATGATGGAGCGCGGTTTTCTCGCCGATTGTACGGACTATCAGGGGCTTGATGATCAACTGAGCGCGGGTGTTGTCCCCGCCTACATTGGCTATGACGCAACAGCACAATCGCTGCACGTTGGGCATTTGATGAACATCATGGTGTTGCGTTGGCTGCAAAAGACGGGGCATCGCCCAATAACCCTGATGGGTGGCGGAACGACAAAGGTGGGTGATCCGTCTTTTAGGTCTGATGAACGGCCGTTGCTCGGCCCCGAACAGATTGACGCCAACATCAACGGCATGCAGCAGGTCTTTGCCAAATATCTTAGCTATGATGATGCACCCAACGGGGCGTTGATGCTCAACAATGCCGAATGGCTTGATCAGTTGAACTATCTCGAATTTCTGCGCGATATTGGGCGGCATTTTTCGGTCAACCGAATGCTGAGTTTTGAATCCGTCAAATCCCGTTTGGATCGCGAACAAAGCCTGAGCTTTCTAGAGTTCAACTACATGATCCTTCAGGCCTATGATTTCCTTGAACTGAACCGCCGCTATGGGTGTTTGTTGCAAATGGGGGGGTCGGATCAATGGGGCAACATCGTCAACGGGATCGACCTGACCCGGCGCGTTTTGGACAATGAAATTTTCGGCCTGACGACGCCTCTGTTAACCACAAGCGATGGTCGCAAAATGGGCAAATCCCAAGGCGGCGCGATTTGGTTGAACGGTGACATGCTTTCACCCTACGAATTCTGGCAATTCTGGCGCAACACCACTGATGCGGACACTGGAAAATTCCTGAAATTATTTACGGAACTGCCCGTTGAAGAATGTAATCGCCTTGGCGCTTTGGAAGGGTCAGACATCAACGAGGCCAAGATCATTCTCGCCAATGAAGTCACCGCGTTGCTTCACGGCCAAGATGCCGCTGATGCAGCGGCCCAAACCGCCAAGGACGTTTTTGAAAAGGGTGGCATCGGGGATGACCTGCCCACGCTCGCGTTGTCGGCGCAGGATGTGGGGGACGGGATTTCGATTGTACAGTTGATTGTAAAATCGGGTCTTGCAGGCAGTGGCAAAGAAGCAAAGCGGCTTATTGCCGAAGGCGGCGCCAAAATGAATGATGATGCGCTGACAGACGCCGGTTTGATGATTTCACCCGCGGATATGGCAGAACCTATCAAGCTAAGCGCCGGCAAAAAGCGCCATGCTTTGGTGACATTAGGTTAATAGCCACAGGATTGCGCCGCCAAATACACCCAGAACCAAAGCCGCAATCGCCGCTGCAAGCGGCGTAGGCCTTGGTGACGGGATGTTTGGCAGTCGGGATTTCATGAACGTTATTAACCATAACGCAAGTGAACGTGGCGTTAACTAGGGGCATGACCGCCCTACAACAGTCCCCTGAATTCGCGCGCGCCTTGTCGGCAATCGGTGTAGATGTTCAATCTCGCGACCCAGTTGTTTTGCGCCGCAAAATTCCTGTCTTGGGCGATGTTGCCTTTGCGTCCCGCATACCGCCTGAACGGGTCTCGGGCACGCAGGTACGTGTCTTGAACGGTGAAACGCCCTGCCCGCAGCCTTATCGCGCGGCCGGGTTTCACCAAATAATCACACCAGCGCATATTGCTGAATGGGATCTCACCCCGTCTGATCTGCGGCCCGCAATGCATGGCAAATGGCGTAACCGACTGACACAGGGTGAAAGAAACCGGATTCGCGTGCGTGACGTTGAATGGCTTGGCCAGCCCCATCCGATGTTTACAGCGGCAGATGCCCTCGCCCGTGCGCGCCGTTTTAAACAGTACCCGTTTGCGCTGTTGTCCGCATATGCACAAACAAACCCCAAATCGGCTCTACTTTTTGAGGCCTTTGAGGGTGGCACGGTTGTTGCTGCCTGTTTAATCCTGCGCCACGGTGCCACCGCAACCTATCAAACAGCGTGGAGCACACCACGCGGGGCCGCATTACAGGCGCCGCGCATCGTATTGTTTTCTGCCGCGACGCGCATGGCAGCGCTGGGCCATACTTGTTTGGACCTTGGGGCCATAAATACGGATCATGCCCGCGGCTTGGCACGTTTCAAACTGGGAACGGGCGCTCGCGTTCGCAAACTGGGCGGAACATGGGTGCGTTTTCGTTCGCGGTAACCACACTTTATCCTGCCCGGACCAGTGTTTTGGGGTCGCGCCCACTGGCACTGTGCGATGTCATCGCGTAACACGAGGGCCACGATACGGAAAGACGCGCAAAAATGACCGACACTATCCTAAAACGCTGCGAAGCACGCGGACTGCGCCTAACAGATCAACGACGCACGATTGCCGGCGTGTTGGAAGTTGCCGACGATCATCCTGATGTCGAAGAACTGTATGCCCGTGCATCAGCTGCTGATCCGCGCATTTCCTTAGCCACAGTATATCGAACAGTGAAACTGTTCGAAGAAGCCGGAATTCTGGACAAACATGATTTCGGCGATGGCCGCGCACGTTATGAAACAGCGGACCGCGAACACCATGATCATTTGATCGACATCCATTCAGGCGAAGTGATTGAATTTATTGACGCTGAAATCGAAGCCCTTCAGGTTCGGATAGCCGACAAACTGGGGTATGAACTCAAGGGGCATCGCCTAGAGCTCTATGGCGTTCCCAAAAAGTCGAAGGGTTAAGGCACCGAAATTTTGCTACGCTTTGAACGTAGCGAAATGGTTCGAACGCCTTGCCCTTACGACATGCGACGCGTACCAGCCGTATATCTATACCCGTTGAACCGTACCGCCTGAAAGGCCCTAGTATGGAAAATCTGCGCGGCGCGGCGCTCATGACGTTTTCAATGCTCGCCTTTGCCATCGAAGATGTCTTGATCAAAACCTTAGGCGCCCGCGTTCCAGCGGGTCAGATCGTTTCTGTAATTGCTGCAGGCGGTGCCGGTGCGTTTGCGGCATGGTTTGTGATCAAACGACAGCCGGTTTTTGTGCGTGCGCACCTTCATATCGGCGTTTGGCGGCGTGGCTTTTTCGAGGTCGCGGGAACAATGCTGTTTATTTCCGCCCTGATGATGATGGACGTCACACAACTGTCGGCGATCATTCAAGCCACGCCACTGGTCGTGGCATTGGGCGGCGTGTTTTTTTTAGGCCAAACCGTTGGCTGGCGGCGCTGGGCCGCGATCTTGATCGGCTTCTTGGGTGTCATATTGATTATCCGACCCGGACTTGACGGAGTGTCGTGGGCAACTTTGATCGGGATTGGTGGCATGTTGGGGCTCGCCGGGCGCGATCTATCAACACGTGCGCTAACGGTCGAAATTTCCGGCGCGCACCTGTCTTTCCATGCGTTCTTATTGTTGGTCCCGGCGGGGCTTGTTTTGGGATGGATTAATGGTGAACCGCTGAAGGCTATGTCATTTGGCGACAGTCTGACGCTGGTCGGATGCGTCATCATCGCGCTTGTCGCGTACCTTAGTATTGTGGCGGCAACGCGATCGGGTGATGCGGCGTTTATTTCGTTATTCCGCTATACACGCATGTTGTTTGCCCTTGTCCTTGGCATATTCGTTTTGAACGAAAAACCCGATACAATCATGTTACTTGGTGCGGCGATCGTGATCGGCGCGGGGCTGTTTACATTACTTCGCGAAGCACGCCAAAACCCAGAAACAGGCAGCCCTTCCATACCGTCAACCGAACGGCTATAGCATGCGGGAAACCCCAAATTGTTTGCGCTAACACCCCAAGAGGACAGCACATGAGCACAATCATCGACATTCACGCCCGCGAAATCCTAGACAGTCGCGGGAATCCAACCGTCGAGGTCGACGTGACCCTTGAAGACGGCACATTGGGCCGCGCCGCTGTGCCTTCGGGCGCATCAACGGGGGTCCATGAAGCTGTTGAAAAACGCGACGGCGACAAAGCCCGCTACAAGGGCAAAGGTGTTTTGCAGGCGGTCGAAGCCGTGAACGGCGAGATAGCAGATACCATCGTTGGTTTTGACGCCACAGACCAAGTTGCCATCGATATGGCCATGATCGAATTGGACGGCACCGACAACAAGGGCCGCCTTGGCGCCAACGCGATCCTCGGCGTATCCCTCGCCGTTGCAAAAGCCGCCGCTGATTTCACAGCCCAACCCCTGTTTCGCTACATCGGCGGCACCTCCGCACGTGTTCTGCCAGTCCCGATGATGAACATTATCAATGGCGGCGAACATGCCGATAACCCCATTGATATTCAGGAATTCATGATCATGCCGGTCAGCGCCCCAAACATCCGTGAAGCGGTGCGTATGGGCGCAGAAGTCTTCCACACACTTAAGGGCGAATTGACAGCAGCAGGTCTTTCCACGGGTATCGGCGATGAAGGCGGCTTTGCCCCAAACATCAATTCCACACGCGATGCGCTTGATTTCATTCTGAAATCCATCGAAAAGGCTGGCTACAAACCGGGTGAAGACATCTACCTCGCCCTCGACTGCGCCGCGACAGAATATTACAAAGACGGAAAATACGAATTGTCAGGCGAAGGAAAATCGCTCTCCTCTGACGAAAACGTCGATTACCTTGCCGCGCTTTGCGATGACTACCCGATCATTTCAATCGAAGACGGTATGTCCGAAGATGATTGGGACGGTTGGAACGCGCTCACCGCGCGGCTGGGCGACAAAATCCAATTGGTCGGGGATGATCTGTTTGTGACCAACCCCGATCGCCTTGCCATGGGGATTGAACGCAAATCGGCAAATTCAATGTTGGTCAAGGTGAACCAGATTGGCACCCTGACAGAAACGCTGACGGCGGTCGACATGGCCCACCGCGCTCGTTTTACAAACGTCATGTCGCATCGCTCTGGCGAAACCGAAGATGCGACCATTGCTGACCTTGCGGTTGCAACAAACTGTGGGCAAATCAAAACCGGATCACTTGCACGATCTGACCGTCTGGCCAAATATAACCAGCTCATCCGCATCGAAGAAATGCTTGAAGAAACGGCCATATACGCAGGTCGATCTATCCTGCGTTAAACCGATCTATTGAATATGGGGCCAGCATCGCCTTCTGTGCGTTGCTGGCCCTATTCGTCACCAAAGCGGCCACCAATTCGCCACTGATCGCTGCCAAGGTCACACCGGAATGCATCACAGCGACATGCAGACCCGTCTGAACCTCATCAATAACCGGCAGGCCATCTGCGGGAACTGGCCGATTTGCGATCCCAACACTGTCGAGCGCAACCTGATCAACCCCAATCAGCCGCGCCAACCGCGCACAGGTGCGCTGCGTGATGCTCTCTATCGATTCAGAAATGACCGCGCTGTCATCACTTTGATGGCGCGCCGCGGCGGGCGATATTAACCGCCCATCCTCAAGCTGGCGAACCTCCCCTTCCGGGGTCACCAGAACCGACGAAATTTTATGTGGTACGGGGCGTGTCACGACCAGCGCACCGGGCCGCGACAGCATCGGCAACGCAACGCCAATATCCTCCAGCAACGGCTGCGCCCCTGTCCCTGCCGCAATCACCACATGGTCCGCATCAATATCGCCGAAGGTTGTCGTCACACCACGGATCCGTGAACCGGCGCACAGAATTTTATGAACATGTGCCCCCTTGATGACCTGCGCCCCGAGACCACACGCGGATTTCACCAGACCAACAGCAACCTGATCCGCGTCACATGCGCCTTCAGTTGGCAGAAACAATGCCGCATCGGGCAGCACGGCAAGATCAGGCTCCTTTCGCGCAACGTCGCGTTTAGTAAAATACTCGACAGGGTATTCCAGTGCGCGCAAAGCATCCTGCATCGCAGCCAGGCCTTTACCTTGCTCTTCCCACCACAATGCCCCCTGAAACGAGAGGGGCAAATCAGGCACTGCATGACTTAACCGCCAATAGGCCTCAATCCCGGCCACGCGTAGCTGATGATGATCCTGATTGGCGTAAAAACTTGCGTTGATCCAGCCAAATGACTGGGCCGTCGCCCGTGCTTGTGCGCCATCAACGATCACGACCTGCGCGCCGCTGCGCGACAAATGATAAGCAATCGACGCACCAATGATACCTGCCCCAACGACAATCACACGCATCATCTGCCCTTTCCATGCCCTGCCCTGCATCCTAACGTAGCACCATGACAGCACAAGATATCATCGCCGCCCTCAATCTCGCCCCTCATCCAGAAGGCGGCTTTTTCCGTCAGACATGGATCGACGAAACAGCAGGTGCGCGCGCCACAGGCACCTGCATCTACTTTCTCCTTGAAGACGGAAACGCAAGCCATTGGCACAAGGTCGATGCCGTCGAAATTTGGCACTATTACGCAGGCGCCCCCTTAATCCTAAGCCGATCTGCCACCGACACGGGCCCAAAAACCGAAACCATCCTCGGCGCCGATCTGACGCTCGGCCAGCAACCGCAGGTAATAGTCCCAAAAGACCACTGGCAGGCTGCGCGCACGACCGGCGAATGGACGCTCGCGGGCTGCACCGTCAGCCCCGGCTTTTCTTTTGACGGCTTCACCCTCGCCCCGTCTGACTTCGACATTCCCACATAAATCGCGTCTTTGCTTCCTTCAAACTCCGGGGAGTCCGAAGGACGGGGCAGCGCCCTCTCTTTT
>CAYOSK010000049.1:0-17401 GCA_964406585.1 uncultured Octadecabacter sp.
GTTCGATCCCAGTATCGTCCACCATGAATGAGCCGCGCTGGAAACAGCGCATGACAGAAACCACTGGCGCCGATCGCTGCGCCGCGAGACAAAGGATAGAACCATGAAAGTTCGTAACTCCCTCCGTTCGCTCAAGTCGCGCCACCGCGATTGCCGCGTTGTGCGCCGTAAGGGCCGGGTCTACGTCATCAACAAGACACAGCGTCGTTTCAAAGCCCGTCAGGGTTAATTTCGACCGCTTAGAAATCAAAAGCCGCGTCCGATGTATCGGGCGCGGCTTTTTCTTGGCGAACCGAAAAAGCCGCATAGTCGAATCGCAATGATGTTCTGCACAAAATGCGCCTAGCCAGCCCCAGATCGCGCCACTAACATCCTTGGTAGTATTCTAAGCCAAAGGATTTCCAAATGCTTCGATCATTTCTTACCGCAAGCGCGGTTGTGTTTTGCGCCTCTCCTGTTTTTGCCCAAGATGCCAATTTGTGTGGTGGTGTGGGCGCGAATGGCCAATGGTTAGGCGGGGATGAAGCCTCTTCTGATCTTTCATCTGCACCGGCCTTTATTGAACAAATGGCGCTTGTGCTGTTGCGCAATGAATATGTCGGGCTGTTCACCGTATCCACCCCCGGGGACTACCGTATAGAAGCACAGGGTCGCGGAGGTGGTGATACGGTTTTGGATGTCCGCGACGCATCAGGTGAAATCGTAGCGTCGGATGATGACAGCGGAGGCGATGCAGCCAGCAGAGCCGAGACATTTCTGCAACCCGGCACGTATTGTGCGTCCATGCGCAGTTTTGATGGGTCCCCGCTTACGGCATTCGTGCGTGCGGCGCGCATTGATCAAGAGCCGCTCACAGCTGGATTTCAAGAAACCCAAACGTTCGAAGGCGGTGGCACAGGAGAATGTGACCTAAGCATTGCGCAGCCTTTGGTATTTGGGCAATCCGTCGCGAATTCTTGGTCTACACAAAACGTTTATTCTATGCGGTTAGACGCCCCGACATCTGTAACGCTAACAGCAGAGAACCAAGACGCAGACCCTATCTTGACGTTGTATGATCCGACCGGAAACTGGGTTGCAGAAAACGACGATTTTGACGGATTGAACAGCCGTATCGACATTGCTGATCCACTTCCTGCCGGAGAGTACTGCATCGCGTTGGGATTATATGGCGATGAAAGCCTGCCAATCACGGTGACCGCGAAAGAATACGACCCGGCCGAGGTTCAGCTCAATCTTTATGCACGTGGCGATGCAAGCCCGCCGTTGGATGGATCCTATCCGGTGCAGGCCTTGGGTGAACTGGCGACACGTCTGCGCGAAGACGTCTCCGCAGGAGGGGACGCAACATGGTATTCTTTTGACGTGTATGAGGGCGGTCTGGTTCTGGTTGAGGCCATTGCACAAGGACCAGGTGACCCTGTTTTAGTCATGTATGATGATCTAGGTCGTCAGGTCGGATACAATGATGATGCCGACGGAACCTTGAATTCGCTTTTGACTGTGCGGGTGCAGCCTGGAACCTATCTGGTGGCCGTACGCCAGCTGGACAATGCTACAACAGGGTTTATTCGAATGGTGTTTGAACGCTACGTCCCTGCGCGTCCATAAAGTATCGCAACCTAATGCCCGCCCCGCTGGAATGTCGGGGCGGGCATTTTGATTTTGATCATTAACGCCCTGGAACAGTGATCGTAAGCGATCCACTCATTAAGCCCAGCGCGGTTGCTTGGTCGACGTAACCGGTCGCCAACAAACCATTGTCCGTCTGATAGTCCTGAATGGCGCCCCGCGTCGGTCCGTCAATCACGCCATCCAACCGTCCCGGATTGTATCCAAGATCGCGTAGCCGCAGTTCCAACAATTGCGCCCGAACGCCTGATAGTCGCAGACGGGATTCTTCGGCGCGGGCGCGATCCACCTGATCATTGGTCAGTCGAGGTTCGGTCAGATTTTCGATGATATCGCGGGCGGCATTTGCGAAAACACCATCAGGATAAGCTGCAAGGTATTCTTGATACGCGCCGACCGTGTTTTCTGCTTCTGCGCGCGCCCATGCTGCACGGTCAGCTTCCTGTAGCGCGTCTCGGCGACGTTCCTCAATTTCAGCAAGCCGTGCGCTTGCGATATTGGAAAACAGCCCGTCAGGGTAACGGGCCAAATAGGCTCGATAGCCCGGTTCATCCCCAACACTACCAGTTTCCGCCCAATAGCTTCGATCAAGGGCTTCGCGTTGTGCCAACTCGCGGGCTTCATCAGCTTCTATTTCCGCCTTGCGACGCGCGGCCTGTGCATCCAACAAACTGACTTGATCTTGTGTCAGGTAAGACGTTTGCGGGAACCCGTTGGACTGCTGCCAATTGGTGATCGCACCGCGTGATCCACGCCCGAATATGCCATCCACGCCACGGGTGTTGTAGTTCAACAATGTTAGGTTGGATTGCACCGCGCGGCGGGCAGACCGGTTCAGGCCCAGCGCTTCTTCGGCAAGACGTGCTGCACGGTTTGGTTCCGCGAGAATGGCTTCGATCTGGGCCTCAGCCTCGTTTACGAAGCGGCCGTTTGGATAGCGGTTTACATAGGTTCGATAGGCCTCGGCGGTGTCGGCAGCCGTCGCACGATCCCAAAGTGCAGCTTCAGCATTGAGCTCGGCCACGGATGGGCCCGTGTCTTCGTCCGCCTCGTCCACGATCACTTCGCCGGGCATCAAAACCCAATCCGGCGGCAAAAACCCTTGGATGTCCAAGCGCGGGTTCGCTGCCAAAGTTTCGCCAATGACGGCTTCGGGGTCTGTCAGTGGACCAGCCAATACGCTGGCCGCTAAAGTCGGCGTGGTTTCAATTACAGTCACACCATTTGGCAAATTGAAGGTGCCAAGCCCTGCGCGCAATGCGCTGTCTGTCATATCAAGTCCATCGTCTTGCGCCACACCCAGCACAAGAACGGCCTTGCCCTGGCGCGCCGAAAGAATTCGCAACACGCTGTCCAGCGACACACCAACGGTATCGACAGTGAACAAATCCGGCTCTGTCGCTTCGGCGGTCAGCAACCACGTACGGGTGCCATCGGTTACAAAGTGCCCGGACAGCGCCACAACAAGTCGATCCGCCCCAGCTAGGCCAGCCTGAAACGCTGCTGCAAGGTCTTTGGCCGCATCGACACGCCCGTTTGCGCGACCAAACACATCAAAACCTAATGCTTCCAAGCGACTCGTTGCCTGCAAAACATCATCAGCCCGGCTTACGCGATCAAGCTGTTCATAGCGTTCGTTGCCCAAAATTAGGGCCACGTCCTGCGCAAAGACAGGTAAGGGCAACAACATTGCAGTCGTCAAAAGCAATCGGCGCATTGGGCGTCCTTTCTATTCTTTGTTCACAGTGTTGCCGCGCGGAGCGTGCTATTCAATAGCGCTGTTAGAAACTTTGCGACCAATCGAGGCCTAGGGAACGGCGGTTGGACATTCAGCGGCGAATTTGAGATCGGTACTCTGCGGATAGTGACCCGGCACACTCCTAGGATCGGCAAGATACGAAAAGAGCTGTACTGCCCACGCCAAAGCAAGCAAAACGAGGTCAACCAAGGAGACCAACATGCTGATCTGGATGCGAAGCGAAACCCGCGACAACGAAGCCCGTGCCCCATTGACGCCGGACGGTGCCGCAGAGCTTATCGCAAAAGGATGCCGCGTCGTTGTAGAACGCGCACCGCACCGTTGCATTTCTGACGACGCATATGCAGACACGGGGTGTGAACTGGTTCCTGCTGGCGCTTGGGTTGATGCACCGCAGGATGCAATTGTGCTGGGGCTCAAAGAACTTCCGGACGATGATACGCCACTGCGTCATCACCACATCATGTTTGGTCACGCCTACAAAGGGCAGGCGTCCGGACGCGCGTTGTTGGATCGGTTTAAAGACGGGGACGGCCTGCTCCTTGACCTTGAATATCTCGTGAATGACGACGGACGACGCGTTGCGGCCTTTGGGTATTGGGCCGGATACGCCGGTGCAGCGCTTTCGATTATGGCGTGGGGCGCACAACAACGGGGCGCGACCCTTGGCGAGGTGGATGTGTTCCACTCCGCACAAGACATGGCCGACGCAACCCGCGCCGAGTTAGACGGCATACCGACCGCCCTTATCATTGGGGCCTTGGGGCGTGTCGGAACAGGGGCGGCAGATCTTTGCCACAGAATTGGTATAACACCAACGGGTTGGGACGTTGCCGAAACCGCGCACGGAGGCCCGTATCCGGAAATCCTTGAACATGACATTTTGCTAAATTGTATTTTGGCGCAACCCGGTGCGCCCGTGTTCGTGGGCGCGCAAGCGGGCCGCGCCGAACGCAGGCTGTCCGTCATCGGCGATATTGCTTGTGATCCAGAAAGCGCATTTTCGCCGATCAAAGTTTACGATCGCGCTACGACGTGGACGATGCCAACCTTGCGCGCGCACAATTCTCCGCCGTTGGACGTGATGGCGATTGATAACCTGCCATCGTTGCTACCCGCAGAAAGCACCGAAGATTTTGCCGCACAGTTGTTGCCGCATTTGCTAACGTTGGACGCAATCGAAACCGGGGTTTGGGCGCGCGCGCAGGCGTCATACCGCGCCCATCAAACCTGACCCAACAGGATTACTTGCCGAAAATCCTGAAGTACGCCCAATCTGGCAAAAACTGAGACAAACGGAACACCCACGAAAAAACCATTGGAAAGCTGGTTTTGAAGTGGTCGGTATTCATGTGGTCAAACATCTTTTGCGCGGCATCCTCGGGCGTCATGATGAATGGCATATGAAAATCGTTTTTGTCGGTTAGGCGGGTTTTGATGAACCCCGGGTTGGCGACCTGAACAGCCACACCTGTTTTGCGCAAATCTGCGTACATACATTCTGCCAGCGACATCGTTGCAGCCTTTGATGCCGTATAGCCAATAGACCCCGGTAGGCCACGAAACCCGGTAAGCGACGATGTGATGACGATGTGGCCTTCGTCACGTGCGACCATTTTTGGAACAACCTGCCCCAACACCCGCACAAACCCTGTAAAGTTTATGTCGACCATTGCAGTTGCTTTGTCAGCATCCCAATTGTCGGCACCAAAGGGCCAATACACACCCGCCAACAACACCACGCCATCCACGTCACCGATGGCGGCGGCCGCGTCTTTCACACTGTCATTATCTTCAATATCAATCGCTTGATAAGATGCCTTGCCCGGTAACTCCGCGACCACAGCAGCAAGCGCGTCTTCGGATCGCGCTGACACAATCACTTCGGCGCCCGCGCGACTGAGGATTTCTGCAAGACCTTTTCCCAAGCCTTCGCTGGCCCCAACAAGCCAGTATCGTTTGCCTTGCCAGTCGCGCATTCTGCTATTCTCCGGGTTGCAGGTTTTGGGCGCGCTTGGGGCGCATCGTCGCAACCAATTCGGCCACCTTGATCCCAAATTTTCGGAATTGGCTTCGGTTCATGACATTTCCGTTCGGGGTCATGTACATCCAATCTGTCGTTTTCAAAACATGTCCGCCAGCATCGTCCGTAAGTCTGATGTTGTAATTCAGCTGTACCGCTGAGCCGTGCTGCATGCCTGTCCCCGTCCCGACCAGATCGGGGGCGTCGGCAAGGATGGACCCATCATTGCCCAAGGTAAACGTCCATTGACGATGTTGGATATTGCCGCTGTCATATCGAAATTCTTCATCAACGGTGCCAATATTTCCATCCCAGCTCGCGATAAAATCTGCCTCAAACCGCGATGTAACACGTCCTGTTGGACCATATATAACGCCTTCGCATTCGATCGGTCCGTTGAAAACGTCGCGCATGCTGAACATCGGACCATCGGCGTAGTCTGCTGGCGTTTGCGCCATAAACGACGCGAACCGCCCTTTAAATATCATCAACCCGAGCGCGATAACCGCGCCCAAAAGTATATACAAAGTGGACGTCATCTGATCAGTCCTCCAGTTGTGTTAGGGCCAGCAAAGCGATGGCCACCAGTTTCAAAACCAACGGTACGACTGCGTAAAGCACCGTCAAAAGAGTCAGCACAGCGGCTGAATTATTTATTCCTGCCTGAAACCCCTGCCCTTCCAGCAGCGGCAACAAGGCGATGGCCGAAAAGGCCAACGTGAATTTTGACACCAACGACCACAGGCCAAAGCCCTGCCCGCCGTTTGGGGATATGTAAGACATACGTTTCGCAAACAGGGCTGGGAGCAAAGTTAAATCGGCACCAATTGTCGCACCCGACAAAACGCAAATAATCGCGAAGGACCTGATGTCACCTTCACCCAGCGTCAAAACCCATCCGTAGGATAATATCGCAAGGATCATGGCCCACAGTAGCACCGGTTTGCTACCAAATCGGCGGGCTAATACTGACCAAACCGGCGATGATATGGCCGCCGCCAGAAAGAACAGAACCAATAAAGGGCCTTCCCAACCAGCCCCATCCAATTTGCTTTCGACGAAGAACAAGAAAAGCGTAGACGACACAGCCACAGGGGTCGCATTGACCAAGGCAAGCACCAGCAATCTGCGGGCCAGAGGATCAGACAGGATATCGTTGATAGATGTCGGATCTTGATGGGCTTTGGACGGTGTCCATTCTCGCCACATAAAAACCGAAGCGGCGAATGTCGCGGCGACGAACCCCCACGCAAAGGCCGCAAACGGATCGTCGGCCAAATCCATCAGCGCTGTGGGGGCAATCGCTGCCAAGCACACCCCCATCAATGCGCCAGATTCGCGCCAGGCAGCGAGGCGCACGTGACCATCGGCGCTGTCGCCCACTTTGGCGATCCCTTGTGCGTAGAAGTTGATCGTAAGAAAGCTGAACGCGGTGAATAACCCCGTTATGGTCAACCCGAACCACCAAACCGGGTCAATCGGCGGCGTGATCGCGAACAGACCGACCATGGATAAAGCCAACATAGCAGCACCGGCCGTAACAGCGACCGCTTTGGCGGCGCGCAATCGTTCCGACAACCAGCCCAAAACCGGATCCTGAACGAAGTCGAAAAACCGCAACCCGCCCAAAACGGCACCTAGTACTGTCAGACTGACGCCATAGGTGTCGGCATAATATTTCGGGGCGTAAATATAGATCGGCAATCCCGCCCCGGACAGCACCGCTGCAAACCCCGTGTAGGCAGGAAACCGCAAAGACACCGCGGATTGAGCGATCATCGAGACACCTCATCCGTGGGCGGTTCTGGGCGTGGTCGATATGCCACGCCTTTCCACCATAGTTTCACTGCCTGCCAGTGGATCAGTGCCAAGACGCGCCGTGACCCAAATGGGCGGCGCACCATCGCCCTAAGTATGCCGATATTTGTGAGCGGAACCCGCGGCCCTGTCAGGGTTGCGATGAGTCCGGCGTGATCTTCTGAAAAATCGATCCAGATCCCGATGCTATCGGGCCGAATGTCGAACCGGAAAGTATAGCCACCTTTGATATCCTGAAACGGAGAGACGTGGAAAATTTTGCGCGCGGTTATCGTGTCCATCCTGGAAATTTCGCGCAAATCCTCGTGGTGTATCAGGTACGAATGCCGATCCCCAAACGTATTGGAAACTTCGGCAATCACGACCCGAAGCCGATTATGAACGTCATAGCAAAGCCAGAATGAGACCGGATTGAACACATGTCCCAAAACCCGAGGCTGCGCCAACAGCTCGATCCGACCATCCAGACTTATTTGGTATTGTTTTAATACGTCGCGAACCCATGCCGCGCCTGTTCCATTTTTGGGTGGCCCGCCGTGGTCACGATCATGCAAAGACATCAGGGCAGCGCTATTGCGGGCAAATAGGCCTGGCCCCGCGGTGTCAGATTCAGCGTCCAACAACACATAGTCGATCGAATAGCGGAACGCGTTTTTCGTGTTCCCGCGCCGACCATGATAGGTTTCGCCTGTAATATGTTGAACAAGGTTGGTCACTCCGCGGCGAGCGCCATAGCATTGCGCGCGCGGAGTGCTGCAACAACGTCCATCGCCGATCCAATGCCGTCTTCGTGAAATCCGTTTTTCATCCACGCGCCGCAATACCAAGTCTTATTTGTGCCATTCATCGCAGGCATCATCTGTTGTGCATGCAAAGCATCAAGATCGTAGACGGGGTGACGCAATGTGACTTCATCCCAGATCAGTGCGGGGTCGATGTCGCGGGTGGTATTGAGCGTGACAAAGAAAGGGTCGCGCGCAACCCCGGGTTGGAGCTTGTTCATCCAATAGGTCAGATCAATCCGGTCGGATTTCTTGGCGGCGTCTTCGGTATAGACCCATGACGACCAAACTGATTTTCGTTTTGGCATGATACGTTCATCGGAATGCAGCACGATCTTGTTGGGCTGATATTTGATCGAACCAAGGAGGCGTTGCTCTTCGACAGATGGGTCAGACAACATCGAGAGGCTATCATCGGAATGGGTTGCAAAGATAACCTCATCGAACAGTTCCCAATCTGAACCAGGCGCCTTGATTTGCACACCGTTTGCTGTCCGACTTACACCTTCGACTGGGGTGCCAAGGCGTATGACAACACCGCGTTCTGCCATCGAAACACCCAAACGTGACACGTATTCTTGGCTTCCGCCTTTGACGGTATACCACTGATGTTGGCCCGTTATTCCGAGCAGCGCATGATTATCGAAAAACGTCATCATTGCGTGGGCTGGAAAATCCATTATTTTTTCAGTTGGCGTGGACCAAATCGCACCTGACAACGGCAGCAGATAATAGTCGCGAAAATAGTCCCCAGCACCCAGTTTTTCTATCAATCCGCGCACAGTCAGCCCATCTTCCTGTGCCAAACGCAGGCCATTCTTATTGAAATTCAAAACGTCACGGATCATGCGCAAGAATGCTGGTGATAGTGCGTTTTTAGGTTGCGCGAACAATGCTCCGAGCGACGCGAGGCCATATTCAAATTGTCCGCCATTTATCGACGCCCCGAACGACATGTTCGACTTTATGACAGGCACATCGAGTTCCGCGAAAAGCGCTGCAAGGTGGGGGTAGTTGGCATAATTGAACACGATGAAACCTGTATCGACGGGCTGATCCCTGTTCGCTCCGGCCATTCGCGTCCGGGCATGGCCGCCCAAACGTTGTTCTGCTTCGAACAACACGACCCTGTGGTCTTTGGCCAATTCATGAGCCGCAGCCATGCCCGAAATACCGGCGCCAATCACCGCGATGCGTTTCGGTAATCCGGTCGTGTGTTCAAATTGCATTACATCCCGCCCTTTGGTTGTGTAAACTTTAGCTTACACATGTATGCGTATGCTGTACTAGATCGTTTACGGCGGAAGGACCGATTTGGTTTCGTTTCCGTTCGATTAATTTTTTGTTTGGGTTTTGTTGCTGAGAAGTGATCCGCTCTACGTCCACCGCCGTAAGAAGTGTATGTTGACCGAACCAGCACCCTTGGCAAAAAAACCTGCGCGAAACGGCAGTCTGGCATTTGAAATGCTTGGCTCTGCTAGGCTACAGAAGAAAGCTGTGAAAGAGACAAGCGTGACGGCAACAAACAAACCAGATCGGATGGCGTGGGTTACGCACCTCTATGCAATTCGCGATTCCCAGGATCAGACAGCCTTTGCAGAAGTGTTTGCGCACTTTGCGCCCCGCGTTAAGGCGTTCTTGATGAAATCTGGCGCCAATCCCGATCTGGCGGAAGAAGTAAGTCAGGAAGTTATGGCGACCTTGTGGCGCAAAGCCCATATGTTTGACCCCACAAAAGCGAGCGTTTCGACGTGGATCTTTACCATCGCCCGAAACCGAAGAATTGATATTCTTCGTAAACAACGCAGGCCTGAACCAGAAGATTTAACATGGGGACCACAAGAGGAACCCGACCAAGAAGACGTGCTGGCGCTCCAGCAAGAAACACAACAATTGGGCGAAGCGTTAGCCGCGCTTCCTGAGAAACAACGTGATCTCATAGTTCGGGCTTATTATGGCGAGCTGACACACAGCGAAATCGCCGAACAGACCGGGCTGCCTTTGGGAACAATCAAGTCGAGGATTCGACTGGCGCTGGATCGTCTGCGTCATCAAATGAAGTGAATAGAACTATGCAAGACATTAACCACCACCTCACGGATGCGTTGCTTATGGCGTATTCTGCAGGAACGCTCCCCGAGGCGTTTAACCTTGTCGTCGCGACACATATTTCTTTGTGTGATGACTGTCGGGCGCGGATGTATGAATTCGACGCTGTTGGCGGATCTGTTGTGGACGACGAAACACCTGTCGCTGTATCGCCAGACAGTTTTGCCGCGACTCTTGAATTGATCGCGAAAGACGACGCCCCAAAACACGAGGCGCGCGCGGTGCAAAACGGGTTATTTCCGGCACCATTGCAAGATTACGTTGGCGGGGACCTGGAGTCGGTCAAATGGCGCAAAGTCGGTGGTGGCGTGCGTCAAGCGATCCTGAAAACTGACAAATCAGCGAGCGTGCGTTTATTGCACATCCCAGCGGGTGCAGCCGTGCCGGATCACGGGCACAGGGGCACCGAACTCACCTTGGTTTTGCAAGGCGCCTTTGTCGACGAAACGGATCGGTTTGGGGTAGGCGATATCGAAGTCGCAACCGAAGACCTAAACCACCAGCCAATCGCAGAAATGGGCGATGATTGCATCTGTCTAGCGGCAACAGATGCCCCGCTGCGGTTCAACGATTGGATGCCTCGAATGATGCAGCCGTTGCTGCGCATATAAAAGTGCTTAAGGGACAGTTTCGGAAAGGCGCCGGAAATGCCTGGGCGCCTTTTCTTGTGTCAAACCTAAGTCGGAAGCGATACCCAACGCAGACCCGTCGCATCGCCCGTTGTCGCGTTGTTGAATTGGCCGATGCCTGACGGCAACCCACCTACATCGGGCTGCAACACCATGCGCTGTTCCGCATTGCCATAGGCGACGCCGCCTGTTTCCGTTGCTTCGAGCTGGAACTGCGCACCATTGGAAAGCCGCACGCAGGACCGAGCAACGAATTGATCGCCGCAATCGATTATGACCGCCTGTTCGGGCGGATCAGTCAGAACGGATTGATAATAGAAGGTCAATGTATTGCCCGGTGCGAACGGCCCCGTTTCACCGCCCGGCAATTCTGCCAGACAGCCAGACAACACAGTTCCCAGCAGCGCAACCAGCGCCGTTTGTTTAATTCCACGCAAGATCACGATCCACCCCTCGCCACGTCAAATACCCATCACCACCGGGCGACAAATGAAATGTTCGACCGGGATACGCCCCAGTCACAACATAATAATCCGCAGTTCGCTCGATGTGGCCAACCCCACCTGATCCGCCACAGATATGCGTGCCGGATCGGCACGGTGTCAGCGAATAAGTATGGATATCACCATGTTCGTTGGCGACCACATAAACAGTGCCGGTATCAAACGGTAAGTCGCGCCAGTTCTTGTCGACTTCGCGATTGGTTTCAGCCAACAGATTATTCCATGTCAGTGCCGCAGCACCAGCCTGTACTTCAGCAACGCCGGTTTCGAAATCTGTAACGCTACACGCGCTGATCAGGGTAACGCCCGCCAAGGCCACTATGTTGCGCATCATTTTCCCCTTTGTTTGGCTTAGGCTAGCGCCCCATTCGGCCTGCCTCAAGTGGCATTATGTGTCATGTGCGTCCGAACAAGCGTTCGATATCGTTGAGTTTGAGTTCGACATAAGTTGGGCGACCGTGATTGCATTGCCCTGAACGCGGTGTTCGTTCCATATCCCGCAACAAAGCGTTCATTTCTTCGCCCCGCATGACACGACCCGTCCGAATTGATCCATGACAGGCCACGCGGCTTAGGATCGCTTCAAGTTTCTCTTGCACAAGTGTGCTGGACCCGTGATCCGCCAGTTCATCCAAAATATCACGCAACATGGCTTCGGCGTTGACTTCACCCAAAAGAGCGGGCGTTTCGCGGACCGCAATTGCGCCCCCTCCAAAGGGTTCAATGGTCAGGCCAAAACGCGCCAGATCATCCGCCACAGCAAGAAGCTGCGCTGTATCCCCATCCGACATTTCGATAATTTCCGGGATGAGGAGCGCCTGAGCCGCCACGCCATTTTCTGCCATCTGGGTCTTGAGCTTTTCGTAGACCAGACGTTCATGCGCCGCATGGCCGTCAACGATCACAATCCCAGTTTCGGTTTGGGCGATGATATAATTTTCATGAACCTGCGCGCGCGCCGCACCAAGGGGCCGCTTTTCCGCCAATGGAGCGTCATCGGTGGGGATGTCTTCGACCCGACCGGACATCTCCATTGGGGCCGGCATTTCGGCAAACCCACTGGGGCGGTAGGACGGGGCTGTTCTGGCACCGGGTTGATCCATTTGATAAACGCGCGCGCCCGTGTTTTCGGGCTGCAATGCCCCAAGGGTCGCTGTCGCAACGGTGCTTGAGGCGCGATGACCCGCATTCGCCAGCGCGTTTCGAAGTGCGCTCACGATCAGGCCGCGCACAATCCCGGTATCGCGAAACCGAACCTCGGATTTGGCGGGGTGAACATTGACGTCCACGCGCGTCGGATCAAGATCAATGAACAAACACGCCGCTGGATGGCGATCGCGGCTCAGCGTATCCATATAAGCCCCCCGCAGCGCCCCATAAAGCAGCTTATCGCGCACAGGCCGTCCATTCACATACAAAAACTGTTGAACAGCCGATCCACGCGAATACGTCGGCAAAGCCGCATATCCCGTTAGGTGGACGCCCTCGCGTTCCGCATCAATCGGCAGCGCATTATCCGCAAAATCGCGCCCAAGTACTGTGGCCAGACGGGCATGGAGCCCTTGAAACATATCGCCAGTTTCAGCGTCGGCGCGAAATGAAATGCGCGATTTAGCTGCCGATACATCCGTTAGAATGAACGTGACAAACGGTTCAGCCATCGCAAGGCGTTTGATTACATCGCTGATCGCCTGCATTTCGGCACGATCCGTGCGCAGGAATTTCAAACGTGCGGGTGTTGCGAAAAACAAGTCTCGCAATTCCACGACTGTCCCCGCTGTCAGGGCCGCGGGCCGCACGGGTTCGTGCACACCACCAGCGACGGAAATTTCTGCACCCATGCCCTGTGTGGTGCGGCTGCGAATGGTCAAACGGCCTACCGCACCCAAAGAGGGCAGGGCCTCACCGCGAAACCCAAAACTGTGGATATTCAACAGGTCCGTCCCGTCGATCTTAGATGTCGCATGGCGCGACAGGGCCAGCGGCAAATCATCCGCCGTCATCCCAACGCCATTGTCGGTGACACGGATCAAAGTTTTGCCGCCGTCGGCTACGGATACCTCGATGCGAGTGGCCTTTGCATCAAGTGCGTTTTCAACCAGTTCCTTGACCGCGGATGCGGGACGTTCAATGACCTCACCCGCCGCGATGCGGTTGATCGCGGCGTCGTCCAATTGCCGAATAACGGGACGCGGATCGTCTATGTTGGGGTCAGGTGCTGCCATACCACTATGGATAGCATGGCCTCTGCCGATTCTAACAGGACGAAAGCTGGTTAATCGCTCGCCTCAAGGCCATCGGGCTGTCCAACGACCACGAAATGCAACCGTTCAGGGTCAAGCAATTCAGACGCGACACGATTTACATCTTCTAGCGTCACCGCAGTGATGAAATCGTTCCGATTGGCGATGTAGCTGGTATCGAGCCCGACGGCCTGCATCCCGACAAGAATACCCGCAATTTCGGCATTTCCGTCAAATCGAAGCGGATATGCACCCGTAAGGTAGGTTTTTGTTTGGTCAAGCTCCGCCTGTGTTATCCCATCGCGCGCAAGTTTACCCCATTCTTCGCGCACCACATCAATTGCTTCGGCAATGGTACCATTCCCAGACGCGACCTGACCCAAATACATTTCGCTGAAATCCTTAGTCGCGAGGTAGGTATAGATGCCATAGGTCAGCCCCCGCTTTTCGCGCACTTCGCGCATCAAACGACTTTCGAGCCCGTTTCCACCCAAGACTTCGTTTAGGATGAAGGCGGCAAAGAAATCGTCGTCATCGCGTTCAATGCCCGCATGCCCAAACAGCGCAACAGACTGAGGTGTTTCGAACGGAACGATCGTGGTGCCGCCTGCCAAACCAAATTCAACACGGCCCGGTAATTCTGGGCCGTCCTGTGGCAAAGCCCCAATCAGATCATCAATTAGCACCCCAAGTTCGTCCGCCGAAATGTCACCCGCCGCGCCAACATGAACCCTGCCCTTGGCGAATGCATTGCGATGCGCTGTGAACAAATCATCCTGCGTCAATCCCGCGACAGAGTCCGGCGTTCCATCGATTGCCGTTCCATAAGGATGATCGCCAAAAGCAGCTGCATCAAATGTTCGCCCAGCGATGCTGTTTGGGTCTTGATCGTCCGACCGTAAACCTGCCAAAACTTGTGCGCGCACCCGTTCGATCGCGTCATCATCAAAGCGAGGATCGATCAATGCATCGCGCAAAAGGGCCATCGCCTCTTGGCGGTTTTCGGTAAGAACCACGGCCGACACGGACACGGAATCGTCATAGGCACGAAAGCTAAACGACGCAGCAAAGCCTTCGCGGGCTTCTTGAAAACCACGCGCATCCAAATCGCCTGACCCTTCTTCGATCAGGGCCATCATAAGGTTCGTGGCGCCGCGTTTTCCGGGCAGATCAAGCGTTGCGCCACCGTCAAAAACCAATTCGACAGCAACGAAAGGGATCGAATTTTCCTGAACAAGCCAGGCATCGATGCCACCTGGCGATGTGATTTCCTGAATATCGATGGCGCGCGCAGGAAGCGCGACAATCATGAGCGCAAATGCGATGAAAAGACGGATCATTGTAGAACCTCCCGGCTTGGAATGATCCAGCCTGTGACGGATTGATTTCGATCAAGAACGCGTTCGGCAACCGACAAGATATCTTCTTCGGTCACGGCCTGTAAAATATCCGGCCATTCTTGCACGTCTTGCACCGTCAGACCGGATGTCAACGCGGCACCATAACGGCGCGCAAGCCCTCCAACATCATCACGTGCATATATTTCGCCCGCCTTAAGCTGCGTACGCAAAGCGTCTATGCGTGCGGGATCAATCCCGTCCTCAAGGAACGCGGCAACTGCAGCATCCATCGCGTCTTCGGCGTCTTGAAGCGATACGCCCTGTGACGGAACAACCGTCAGACCGAATGTTCCGTCATCAAGGTTTACGCCGCTATAAAACGCACCTGCGTAAACAGCGGTGTTGGTTTCAAACTGCAACGCAATACCCAGAGCAGAGGTGAACGGCGAACCACCAAGAAGTTCAGCCAGATAGGTCAGTGCAGCCGCGTCCTTCTGGGCACCCGCATCACGTTCGGGCGCAATATATGTTCGCGCGACGTAGGGCTGCGCCACACGCGGATCTTCGAAAATAAGGCGGCGTTCTGCGGTTTGCGGGGGTTCTTGGCTGCGGAAGCGTTCCGGCAGGTTGGGTTCGGACGGGATTGGCCCGTAATATTGTTCGGCCAAGGCCAAAACGTCATCCGGTTCGACGTCACCGGCGACGATCAGAATCGCGTTGTTGGGTGAATAATACAAATCATAAAACGCCAGGGCGTCTTGCATATCGAGCGTTTCCATCTCGTGTTTCCAACCGATGATGGGAACCCCATAGCGATGATTTAAGAACTGTGCTGCGCGCATCTGTTCACGCGCCAACGCGCCGGGAGAATTTTCAGTTCGCTGATTGCGTTCTTCGAGGATCACACCGCGTTCTGTCACAATGTCATCTTCGGTCAGCACCAAATTATTCATCCGGTCCGCTTCGTATTGCATCATAAGCGGTAGACGATCTGCCGCAACACGTTGGAAATAGGCTGTGTAATCATAGCTGGTAAATGCATTGTCAGAGCCGCCGTTTTCCGCGACGACCTGCTGAAATTCGCCGCTTTGTACCGTATCTGTGGCCTTGAACAAAAGATGTTCGAGATAGTGCGCGACACCAGAACTTCCCACGGGTTCATCTGCTGATCCTGCGCGATACCACAGCATGTGAACCACCACCGGGGCGCGGTGATCTTCGATGACCACAATATCCATCCCATTATCGAGCTGATATGTCGTGACTTCTTCGGCGGTGACCGAACTGGCGAATATGGCAAGGACCGCTGCGATAAGGCGCATGTATGAAACTCCGCTTATTTACACACAGAACGTACGCCACACGCCGCAACCTTCAAGGGGTCAAACGTGGTTGTGAGGTTTTGTTAGGTTACTGAGGCGGAGCCGTAGGCGTTGCGACGCCCGCGTTGCGAAACCGTTCAAGTTCGCTGTAAGCATCAAGCGATTGACGCGCGTAGGCCTGAAAATAGCGGTCGCGCCCGCGAAACAGGCCAAACCGTGTCTGGCGGTTGCGAAATGCCGCGTCTTCCGCCGCGAGCGTTTCGCGGATCGCCGGATCGGTCCCATTTCGACCGGCCGCCGCAATCAGCGCGCGATCCCGAACGGGCGCACCGTTTGGCACTAAGGCATTCGGATTACCACCCAGCACCGCGACAGCATCCGCATTTGGTGTCGGATCCGTACGGTTCGTGCCACCCGGCGTTGGTGTCGGTAAATTTGTGATGTCATCTGGCAATATCAGAGGATTGGTGGGCAGCACCTGAAATTCATCGGGGCCCCCGCCATTTGATCGAAGATCGCGCAAGCCGCGATCCCCCCCCGCACAGGCGGTCAAAAGCATCAGCAGTGCAGTGCAAAGTATTGCTTTCATCGTTCCGTCTTTCATTTTCGCGTGTTCTATTTAGCCCAATTGGGCCTGCGCGTCACGTGCTGTTCTTTTTGCCGTCTGTATCCGTGAAAATTACCAACCCGATCGCCCCTAGGAAGATCGAAATATCAGCAATATTAAATGCAAAAGGATTGTTGATCCCGCAACAAGACATGTTCAAGAAATCGGCCACGGCCCCATGCAGAACACGATCCACAACATTGCCCAGCGCGCCGCCCACCAAAAGCCCCGCACTGACGTAGGCCCATTTGCCAACGTCTTCGCGCCGTATCCACCAAATCACGAAAATCGAAATCGCGATGGCCACACCAATCAGGACCCAACGCATATCAAAATCCGCAAAAAGCCCGAAATTCACACCCTTGTTCCATGCCATCCGAAGGGTCAGCAGCGGCGGAAAAACTTCGTAGGTTTGGTTCGGCTGGCTGGGTAGGTTGATTTGATACAACACGATGTACTTGCTGAATTGATCAACAAGAAACACCCAAAAACCAGTCCAGAATGTCAGGCGCATCTGCGTTCCCTTTTCGTTAATGCCGGAAATGGCGCATGCCGGTAAAGACCATTGCCAATCCGGCTTCGTCTGCGGCAGCAATAACTTCGTCGTCGCGCATCGACCCACCCGGTTGAATGA